>JBJEQS010000105.1:0-13757 GCA_051881875.1 Oscillospiraceae bacterium | reverse complement strand
GGAAGAGGCTATTGCCACGGCTTTAAAGTATTTTAAGATGGTTAAGTAATGGTTCACCCGGCTGCAAGAGCTTTTTCTTGCAACCGGGTGTAGATTTTGTATATCTGCTTTTGGGGATTCATTCAGCAGAATAATTGACACTCAATGGACCACCATCTCACATTCCCGTATACTTTTATAATAACACTGTTTCCTTTTCCAAAAAGCATTCCTGCTCAACCGTGACCTTTGAATTGATAATTGCTGAAATTACTTCATAGAAAACCGAATAATCGGGATCTTCAGTCAGCTTTTGAAGCGTCATTATATATTTATCATCTCTTTTCAGACCCTTTTCTTTATAGCGTTCAAAGGAATCAATATCCATATTTAGCGGTTCAAGTAAAGGAACAATATTCTTTTTCAGACGCATAAACATTCTGAATCCGCCATAATCAATGTCGCTCCATAAATATGCGGGAATATCTTTGCCATCACAAAGCTTGCGAAAGAATTCGCCATGCTTGGGACTGTAAAAACCGCCGTGATACACTACAAGCTCACGGTCTGTTTGTCTGTTAAGACAATACTCGGTATAATTCGTCTTATTCTCGATAAATATGATTTTATCCGTGTCAAAAATGTCTATACTGCATATATCCGAAACGCTTTCATCCAATACACAAGCCCCCTTTTTAACAGGAGAAAAATCAACCGTTCCGCCGACAAAATTTATCCGAACATTTCCGCAAAACTCAAAAATTTCGGACATCATTATTATCCCGACCTGCGCAAGAACTTCACGATCGCTTATCTCATCAATATCCTTTAGATCAGGTTCATTGTTCTTTATGACTGTTATAACGAATGACTTCATTTCCCTTTCAAAAAACTTTGAATCACTATAGATATTGATGCTGAACGCTCTCATTGAAATAGAACTTCCATGCAGATCATTTATTCCCACGAGTGCAGACAGAAAATTATTCAGAAACGGTTGCTTCTTGCCCCATACTCCTGTGAGCTTGTTGTTTTCCCGCATATATTCTCGGCTTGACAAAAAATAGGCTCTTAACCAATCCAAGTCTATCCGTCCCAGCGTTTTGTCGATAAGTTTAATCACTCTGTTGACCTTTGCTGCTCTGTTTTCACGTTCAAGATACTCATATACCGTATCAACATTTTCAAGGTTGAGCCATACACTTTTTATCAGATAATCTTTTCTTGTCCAATCAAGCTCAATAAAGCCTCTGCTTTTCAGATGCAGCACATCTTCTCTGAATCCCCGATATTCGCTGCTTTCAATATCGGGGATCTTTATATCACTTTTGTCGAATACGATCCTTACTCTGTGGTTTGAACCCGGAGTTCTATCCTCAAATTTGTCAAGCAGCCTATTCAGAATAATCGATTCATTATCCATTGATCTCACTCATTTCTTTTGTCCATTCAACAACGGTCGATCTGTAAACTTCTCCGACAGCTTCCTTGTAAACAAGCTGTGTCTTATCGGATATGGGTGCAATATCGGACGCTTTTTCGGGAGGTGAACAGATTATAGCCTGCAAACCAAATTTTCGCAGAAGCTTTACACTCTCGATAATTCTTTCACCGTCCATTTTGTTGAACGCTTCATCAAAAATAACAAGGCGCATTGTGTTTCCCGTTTCTTTCGGGTCGTTTGTTCTGTACAAACGTGCGAAAGATGCCAGAACTGCGATATAAAACGGTGTCTGAGTTTCTCCGCCGGACTTTGTGTTTATAGACCTGGAAAGTTTTTCTCTTCTTCCGCTGCTGTCGGTAGTAATAAGGTCAAAGGTCAGATAGGTTTTATATTTGCTGAACATTTTTACGCTTTGCACCGACTTTTCGGAATTGCTGTCAAAGCTGATGATCTGCTCAAACAAATTGTCAATAACGGTCTTGTATTTCTCGGTAAAATTGTAGCTGAATAATCCCTCTGTGCCGTCATCGAGCAGGCTTGACATCAGCATATTGTAATACTCCAGAAATGCAGGATTCGGCTCAACAGAAAACCTATATTTATCGTTGCCGAACTGTGCCATTTTCAAAGCATCATTCAAATCGTCGATCTTCATTTCAGCACTTTGAATATTGGCTCTGAGCTTATAGATAAAGTCGCTCTTGAACTGCTCCATAGCATCGTTTTTAGCTTTTTCGATTTTTTCACGATAATTAGGCAGCTCATAATCTCTGATCTTCCGATAAGCCTCATCATACTCGTCGTTATTGTTCACATCGGAAACTCTGAATGAAGCCTGTTCCGACATATTATATTCATTTCTCTTTTCAACAAGCTCTTTTTCTCCTGCTGCTATAAGCGATGCTGTACCCTTGACAGGCGAGTTAAACTTATCGGCAACCGCAGTCGGACTTCCGCACTCGGCAAGCTCGGATTTGTACCTCGGAATACCCTCGTTATTTTGATATTCTTCGGAATATTCCATATCAATTTTACTTTTTATCTCAGAAATTTTCTGTTTCGTTTCGGGTATGATTCTTGAAAAAGTATCGTCTCTTTCATGCTTATAGTCGGAAATGAATTGGATAGTATCCTCTTTTTCCTTGACCGCCGAATCAATTTCTGCCTTTTTTGCGGAAATTTTTTTGTCCATTTCTTCGAGCCATAAAAAGTTGATTTTGTCTAACGTCTGCTGTATTTCAAACAGTTTTTCATTGCATTCGCTTCTGTTTGCATAATTTTTGAACGCAGAAACTACCGCCGAAGAAATATAGTTTTCGGCTAAAAACCATTCTCCCGATACAATGGGAACAACAACGGAATTTATCTCTGATTTTCTCTCTATATCTGCATTGATATCTTCCAAATGCTGTTTGCATCTGGTAATCCGGATTTCGATTGAATTTCTTCCGATGTAAGGAAATTCATAAGCCCTTGGGTTAAGCGGTTTAACGGCATAATTATGATACAGCATGCAGTCCTTTGTGACCGATGTTCTGAAATCACGTATCTTATCGTTACTATCACAGCGAATGACTTTCCCAAGCAGAAAATCAATATATGCCTGCACATAGTTATCTTTGCTTTTTACTATTTCCGCAAGACTGTTTTTCATTGGCTTCGGAGCGTCCTCATATACCTTTTGCAGATCAACAATGGCATATTCGAATATTTTCTCTTCATCACGAACTTTCTTGTAGATACGATAAGCGTCCATAAAATACTGCGGAGGAACGATAATGTTCATACGCTGCGTATTCAGATAACCTTCGACTGCATTATGCCATTCTTCGTCCATTATCTTGATCTTATCGGCAAGAAAATCCACGGGAATATCAGAATCATACGTTTTCTTCAATTCATCACGGATAACCTGCTTCAGTTTTTCAGCTTTCTGCGGATAAGGCATTATTCCTTTTTTAAGCTGTTCTATATGACTTTCAAGTTCGTTTTTCTTTTCATTAAGATTTTTTAATTCTGCGGCAAGTTCACTTGCGATCGTATCAATACTATTCTTTGCATTAAGATACGCTTTCCTTATTTTAGAAAAATACTCGGGAGATAAAAGCTCAAAGTCCCCTTCCGAAAACCTCTCCGTTCTTTGAAGATAGGATATGACGGCTTTTATTTCTTCTATTATATTTTCATTTTCAAGTTTTTCAATGCAGTTTGAAAAATTTGCATTCCAGCGTATTGATGATGTCTTTATATCTGCAACAAAACTTAAAATGCTTCTGTCATGGTCTTTAATTGCTTGTGTATAACGCTTTTCTTCCGCTTTTAGCCAATCACCGTTATTGTCACTCCAATATTTTGCTTTCTCATTTATAAGCTGTGTATGTTCATCTTCAAGCTGTATTTTAAGCTTTTCAAGCTCTGCTTTCTTCTGCTCAAATTCTTCAATATCATCATTGTATTTCTTAAGATCGGCTTGTGCATGTTCAAGCTCAAGGCAATGACTGTTATATGTGCCGTAATCTATAAGAAACTGCTGTATTTTGCGGCGTGAACGAAGCTTTTCTATTTCTGAATATCGTCCGCATATCTCTTCAAGCTTGCTGAGTTTGCCTTCAAACCTCTGAGCCATAGCTTCCTGCTGCTTGTAATAGAGAATATTCTCCTGCATTGATACAATGTCAATGTCATCTTCAATATCGCATACATTTTCGGTGATAAACTTTTCAATGTCATTTATCGGCTCAAAAGATATAGCTTTTTTCAGCATTGAAATGAAATTTTCATCATGGATATTGAGCTTTTCAAGAACTATTCTCCGATAGCCTTCGGAAGTGTCTTTTGTTTCAAATTTATTTGGATATTTTTCCTTGAAAAACTGTGTCATTCTGCGGCTGTCCATTGTTTTGCTGTTTTCGATAAATCTGTTTTCGGGGATATTGTTCTTCAGCCAGAAAAAACGCTTGTTAAATTCGCTTCCGTCTGCAAAGGAATCAAATACCGCACCAAGACAGAAATATGATGACTTGAAATCATCATAAAATTCCGCAACAATATATGTGCTGAAATCTTTGCCTTCACGAAGGCTCTTGTTTCCGTTTTCGATATCTTCACCCATTGAACCGATAAGATAACTTTTCAGCGTTCGTTCCGATTTTTTGCTTGCGGCACGATTAAAAGCAACACTTCTTGTTTCGCCCATCAGTACAACTTGAAGAGCATCGATTATCGTTGATTTTCCTGCCGAGTTCTTACCCGTAAGGAAGTTTATATCGCCAAAATCAATAACGGTATTCTGAAAATAGTGCCAGTTAACCAACAACAATCTCGTCAGTTTCTTCATTTTTATCTTCCTCCACTTTCAGCACTTCACATATTGTCTTGCATTTCTCATTAGGTACTGCAACAAGTATAGACGGCAAAACAACAAATCTGCACTCAATATCATCAAAACTTTCGTCAAGATGCCGTATGATGTTATGGTTTTCAAGTATTCTGAACGATTCTTTTATCTCCTTTTGTGGGGGTTTTTTCGGATATATTGAAAATTCATTTACTATCTTACCGAACAACTCTCCGACAGTCACACAGACATCATTTGTATTGCTCGCCTGAACACGCATATCTTCATATATTATCCTCATTGTGATAAGCATTACCGTTGTAAGTTTGTTCAGAGCAAGCTTATTGTAACCCTCAACGTTTCTAACATATATGATGCCGTACTGTGCGTCCTTGTATATCTTCCAGCCGCTTAGACTGAGATAATCGGAGAATAATTCAAACTCATTTTCAATAAATCTGTACTCTCTGGAAACAAGCTTATCAGTTCCGTCACGAAGTATGTATGTTGCGGACATAAGCTTGTTGCATATCCTTGAAAAATCATCTTTTTCTCTTTGAGTCATCTGTTCAAATCTATCTAAGCTCATTTAGCACCTCTCCTTCTGTATGTCATAAACGGTATCTCGTATTTTCCCGAAACTACTTCTTCATCCGCAAACTCTATCGTATATTTTGAATCTCGGTCATTCGCCTGAACAACGGATAGCAGCGTCATAATATAGTCATCATCATTTTCAAGAACAATATCACGGCTTGTTATCTCTTTTTTACCGCCAAACAGCTTGTCCACATAATCATTGACGTTCTTTTTGCTGTATTTGTTATTAAGGACCTGCATCGCCAATGCTTTTGCTTTTACTTCAAAATCAATCGATTCTTCCGTCATGATAAGCTCAGAATTTCGTGTTCTTTTTACCGCTTTCTTTTTCTCATACAAGCTTTCATCGCTTATAAATGACTGCTCATAAACTTCAAAAGAATCAGTAATTAGCCCAAAAGCCTTATCTGTCTTTTCATCATCGGAAAGATATTTTAGAAGAGAGATCAGATTGCCCTTAACGCTCTGATTGGAATTGATAAGGTAATCAATTTTCTGTGTTGTCGCACGAGTGTATCGACGGTTCTTTTCATCTATAACGCTGATAAACTTTTTATCAAGATTATCGTAAGTATCAATGATATAATGTATCTTGCGGAGAATATCGTTTCTTATTTTACCTTCGTCATTGTCATTTTGCTTCGACAACCGGTACTGCACCATGTCATCTATTACATCATCTTCCACTATCCATTTTTTCAGTATATTCTGCATTGGGATCTTATATTTTGGAACAGAGTCCTTTATCTTTAGCGGCCGAAGTATCCTCGAAACCACTTCCTCCTGATATATTTCATAGTGAGAACGAAGAACATTGTTCACATTAAGTGTATTTATAAGCTGTTGATTATAATATGTGATGCTATGATAAACCGATTTAAGGCTCTCCACAAGGTGCTCGGTACGTTCGGCACCGTCATTAAGCGCCGTTATCATTTCAAATGGGTCACGGGTCTCATCCGCAAGCTTCAGCGATGAATAAGTTGAATAAACATACGCAAAATTCTCCGATTCGGAAACATTTGCAATATCATATAAAAGCTGTATGATCTTATAGCTGAACCCGGGCACAGTTATATATTCCCGAAAATCATTTTCTGTTTCAATCAATATCCAGCCTGTGCTTTTAAGCTTTCGCACTAAAAAATGTGCTTTGCCTGATATTGATTGTTCACTTTCAAGCAGCTCCTCTTCGGTGAAATCAGCGGAAATGATATCATCATCAAGCTGCGAATTTATCATTGAAATAAGCTCATCCTTGGAAATTTTCAAATGCTGTTTGAACGCATCAAGCAAAACAAAAAGCGTTTTTACATAAAGATTTTTGTTTTTTGAGGCAAGCACAGAAAATAGATTCTCGGGTATAACATCATACAGATTCAATTCATCAACACCCTTTCAATCACAGATATTGCCAACTAGATTTGCTATTTCTAATTATATCATATATTATTACAAAAATCAACAATTTTCGTGTAAACTTATTAGTCAAGCAGGTCAATGTCCGGATTTTCGGACATTGACCTGCTTGACTTTTGGTTCAAATAATGAATTCTACCGCAATTTCATCCAGCTGCTCGGCAATACTTTGAAAATCTCCGCTAAGATCAAGACTTTTCACTGCAATAGTATTACCATTCATATCAAATATAGCCCCATCATTCGGTATCACATCGTCATCTGTTTTCGCATAAAGAAGCATACCGGAAACTTTTCCATGAAAATGAACCGCTTCATTTTTGACATATGTAAATATCTGATACAGATTGTGCGAATGAAAACTATCCTTTTCATAGTTTGTCTGAGTGGTGTGAGAATAGAATTTTGCATCAATTATCAAACGATTTCCATTACCTGTCAGCATAATATCAGACTGCATTTTCGGCAGCAGCTTCATTTCATCCTGCGTTGCCCATTTGATCTCCGATGAAGCAGGTTTCAAGTTTAGATAGTGCTTTACATAGTAATTCAGGATGAATTTTTCGTACAGCTTGTTAAGATTCTTTTCGGAAAGATCCATAAGCTTCAGATCGCCATTTTCCGTGGAATGGAGCATATTTTCACAAATTATCCTGCAAACACTCATCAGAAGGCGGTACTCGGCGTTATTTCTGCTGTACACAAGTGAATCCCAACGGACAAGATACAGATCTGTCTGCGAAATGCTGCTGAAATACCGTACAAGTCGGCGAAGCTCTGCTTTCTGCTCTTCCTTGGTATCAGAACGTATCATAAGCAGCATCACTGATTTCAGCACACGATTCATCAGCGTATTTTCTGTGTATTCATCATAAGTACTTATCAGCTTGTTTCTCCATATTCCGCCGCTGTTGATCGTTTCCGAAATATCAATTTTCCCTCGCACAAGGGACAAACCTTCCCTATGTTCTTCATAGTTATGAAACAGTCCCTTTTTGAGCTGATAGGACACTCCTCTGATAATAATCTCCGCCATAAGCTGATGAATATTTTCAAACTCTTCGGGATCAACGGAAACCGTGTCATGCTCCTGCAGATCCTTGTAGGCATAGCAAAGCATATAGTAAAAGTTTCCGATGGGGATGTGGTTTTTATACAGCTGCATTATCATCACCTATGAGCGTATTGAGTTTTTCCCGTTCCTCATTAAGCCTTGATTCATTATCAAACCAATATTCTTCTATAGTTGGAATTATCTCAAAGCGGACAATGTTCTTTATTGTTTCATCAGTGATTTTTTCAGGCTCTTCAAAACAGAAATAGCTGTGTCCGATCTCAAAACCTCCTCCGAGAGATTTATCATCGTGGATAACCCTATTTAATTTTTGTACTGCTTCAACAGCTTTATGGAATAGTTCACAACTAACCGTTTCTGCGTAAGCCTTAAAGCCATTTCTATTAAAAGCTGGTTGCATTGAATAAAATGCAAATCGTCTGCGGAGTGCATAGTCAAGCATTGCAAGGCTGCGGTCTGCGGTATTCATCATTCCAATAATATATAAATTCTTTGGAACAAAAAACGGCTTTTTACTGTAAACAAGCTCGATAGAATTCTTCTCTCCTCGTTTGTCTGCCTCAATAAGCATAAGAAGTTCACCAAAGATCTTGCTCATATTTCCGCGGTTTATCTCGTCAATGATGAAGAAATAATCATTTTCGGGATCAATTTTAGCATCATGGCAGAATTCATAAAATGCACCCTTGCGAAGCTCAAATCCGCCGCTTTCCAAAGGTCGGTAACCCTCGATAAAGTCCTCATATGAATAGCTCTGGTGGAACTGAACACATTTAACTCTGCTGTCATCCATTACTCCCATTATGGAATATGCAAGACGTTTTGCGGCAAATGTTTTTCCGACACCCGGTGCTCCTTGAAGGATTATGTTTTTCTTATTCTTCAAAAGCTCAGTAAGTTTATTATACTCTCTTTCTTCAATATAGACCTCTTCGAGGAACTTTTTGCGGTCATAGGTATCAAATTGCGGAGTCTGAACAGGAATGATTTCCTCCTGTTCGGGGTCAAATCCAATCAGTCCCCATATACCTTTGCCGACACCTTCAACAGAGTAAAACAGGTTTTCATTTCCTTCTTTATATGATTGAGTTTCATTGCAATGTTTTTGAATTTCAGCAGAAACATTTCTTTTCCAAGCCTTATTTGTTTTAATATATGGCAGTTTATCTCGCTCTTCGGTCTGATCCGTAATTTCGCTTAATGATGCAATTCCTCCAAGTTCCTTTAATGATGCTATGATCTCACTTAAATAGGTGACTTGGCTATTTTCATCATCATTAGCGAAATACTTGTCATACCAAGATGGATTCGACAAGAAATCGCTATATATTTGAGGTTTATTATCAAAAGTAAAATCAAGCAGAGCAAAATGTATCACTGCGTCAATTTGCTCTTTTTCAAAAATACTGTCAAGAAAAGATTTGTCATGTAAATCTCCCTGATAGAACTTAGCACCTTCAGGAACAGCTTCGATATGCCCGGTTGCAAGGTTATCTGCAATAACAACATTTTCTCCTGTGCGAATCAATTCTAAAGCGGTATGAGAACCAATATATCCTGCACCGCCTAAAACAAGTACACTCATTTTTATCCTCCTATTACTTGATTTCAATACTGCCACATGGTCTGATTGTCATGATGTAGCACGAATTCTGTCCAAACATTCTGTCCATTTCCGATCTGTATGTATTTACAAGTTCATGTGGAACAAATGCTTGAATTGTTCCTGCAAATTCTCCGCCATGAACTCTGATTGCACCTTTGCCTTTTAATACTCGTTTGCCAATCATAATTGCAAGCGGAATGCCTTGTTCTGTTGGCTTTCTGCAAGAATAAAGGTTTTGCAGATAATTCATAGAAGAATAGCCCGATTCATTGACAAGTGCAAGAAAATCATCAAATCTTCCATTTTCAAGAGCATCTGTTTCGGCTTTTGCTCGATAATTATCACCAAAAAAATGTATCGCACGCAAAACAGCTCTGTCAGATATTTTCTTTTTAATATCAGGCATATTATCCCAAAACTGATTTTCATCGACTTCACGGAGAACCTTTTTGCCAAAATACTCTGCAACTTCGTCCATTTCGGTACGAACTGCTACATAATCATCTGTCAAATCAGAATGATCACCTTTAGTATCTGTGATAATCAACTCATAACCGTTTTGGGAAAGGTCAAAATCAATCTTACGGATACTTGGATTCTGAATGTTCTGAAAATCGAGAAAAACAAACCCGCCTACTGAACACACCATCTGATCCATCAGACCGCTTTTCTTGCCAAAATAGAAGTTTTCTGCATATTGTCCGATTTTGGCAATTTCAATTGCACCGATCTGATTATCGTTATAATAACTGTCAATTGCTGTTGCAACCAATGTTTCAAATGCAGCTGATGAAGAAATACCGCTTCCGCCAAGGACATTTGAAGTGGTGTACATATCAAAACCGCCTATTTTTTTGCCCAAATCCTTGAAACGAGCAGCAATACCTCTGACGATTTCTGATGAACCTTTTTCTCCAATATGAACATCCAGATCATTCAGTGAAACTGCAAATTCATCATATCCTTCTGATTTGATACGGATAATACCTTCATCATGAAACGCTGCAACACCGATAACGTCTAAATCAACTGCACCTGCAATGACACAGCCATGCTGATGGTCGGTATGATTACCGCCGATTTCTGTTCTGCCCGGAGCAGAATAGAAATGGATATCACTTCTGTTTGGATACAGTGCTGTGAATTTTTCCACAGTAGCTATATATCTTGATTTCTGACTTTCCATATCCTGTGGTTTGTAAATCTTTGAAAGAATATTATCAAATTCACCACAAGTTATTTTGTTCTGAAAATCCTGTATTTTCATCTTTTTCCTTTCTTCTTACGATTCTAAAGGCTTGATTACGAATTCCAATTTCATCGGCTTATCTGCATGGATTCTGTACTCATCATGTACCGGAGCACCCCAGGAATCGTCACCGCCTACACCCATTTGCTTTGCGGTGATTCTAACCCATGTGTAGCGAATATTCGGCAGTTCGTCCATGTGCATTGCGTTTTCCATTTCATAAGCACTATACGGCAGCACACTCATTTCAAATGGTACCGCTTGCTTTTCAAACGTCAATCCGTGTTGTGTATCATCGGATACAGCAAGACTTCTTACGCCTGTTCTGTTGCCGCATTCCTGTGGATTCAGATAACTCGAAAGATTTTCTGCTGCTGTGGATTTCCATAAGCCCAGTCTTGTGCCTTTGCATCTGTCGATGTAATTTTCATCTGGTCCCATACCGTAATACTGGAAATTGCAAAGCTGCTTTTTCATCTTAAAGTCTAATGCGAGAATCGGCATATCAGGCATTTCAGAAACACCCGGATATGAAACACATACGCCAAGTTTTCCGTCAAAGTACGCAGTATAGGTTACAGTAAACTCGAAACTCGGAACGCAAGCAGCCTGATAAGTGAACGTGATTTTCAGAGCATCCTCCTGTTCCAGCCACGAAACGGTTTTGTATCTTGCAAATTTGCCTGCTGTATACCATTGTGCAAGATTGTATGGCTCAGAAGCCCCCGTATCATTGTCTGTCATTGCTCTCCAGAAGCTGACCTTTGGTGTGCGTGTGATATATTCAAATCCATTGTATTTCAGAGAACTGATACCGCCCTCTTTTTTATCAAACATCATGGAGAAGTTTTCACCATGAACACCGATAATCACATCGCCATACACAATAGACGGCTTTTTGTATGCTTTTTCCGGAATTCGATTGTCCTTTACTTCAAATACCTCCTGTGCGAATGAGATTTCGTGTCCTGCATCAGCCCAAAGCGTTTTATTTGCGATAACTGCTGAAACATGATAAACATATTCTCCTGCACTGTCTATTTTTTGCAATGTCAGTTTGATCGTTTTTCTTTCACCTGCATTTACATTCAACGAAAAAGTGTCTGATTTCAGTACAACTCCGTTCTTTTCCAATCTTGCTATGAAAGATAAATCGCTTGTGTCTGCAAAGAGATTTCTATTTTCAACAGTCAGATTTCCGTTTTTGATCGACATTCTGATATTGGAATAGAGTGCTTTCATCTCCTGAACTTTTGGAGAATCGGTACGGTCTGCGTAAATAACGCCATTGGTACAGAATCCATAATCACTTGGTCTGTCCTCAAAATCACCGCCATAAGCAAGAACTGTCTGACCATCATCATTTTTCGTTTCGATTGCCTGATCGATATAATCCCAGATGAATCCGCCTTGGTATGCTTCGTATTTGTCCTCAAGGTCAGTATAAAGGCTCATACCGCCGAGAGAATTTCCCATAGCGTGCATATATTCGCAGCTGATATACGGTCTCCCGGTGTTTTGTTTCAGATATTCCTCAATCTCCTGCGGCTTAGCATACATTCTGCTCTCCATATCTGTAATGTAATCGTATTTATCATCAGGAACTCTTGTTACGCCCTCATAATGCACCAGCCTTGTCGAATCTACGCTTCTGAAATACTCCGACATGGCTGCAATATCTTCACCGCAATATGATTCATTTCCACAGGACCAGATAAGAACGCTTGCGTGGTTTTTGTCCCGTTCATACATTGACTTTGCTCTGTCGAGAACTGCATCTTTCCATTCGGGAAGTGAACCAGGAATATTCCAGGAAGGTTCTGTTGCACCGAGTTTCTGCCATGTGCCATGTGTTTCAAGGTTGGTTTCATCAATCAGATAAATGCCATATTCATCGCAAAGCTTATACCAGAGAGAATTATTTGGGTAATGGCAGGTTCTGACAGCATTGATATTGTTTTTCTTCATGAACTGAATATCGAACAGCATATCTTCCTTTGTAATTGCTCTGCCTGTCTTTACATTAAATTCATGGCGGTTGATGCCCTTGAAGATAATACGCTTTCCATTCAGGCACATAATGCCGTTTTTCAGTTCAAATCTTCGGAAACCAACTTTCGTTCTGCTGACTTCTACTTCATTTCCGCTTTCATCACTCAGAATTACTGTAAACGTATAAAGATTTGGTATTTCAGCACTCCATGGTTTCACATTTTCAATTGTCCAGTTTACCGATTCCTTTTCGTTTGACTTTACAACAACTGTTCCATTCTGATCGGTCAGAACGGATTTTACCGAACATTCACCTTCAATATCAAGCAATGCAGAGAAGATGCCGTTTGTACCGTCATAATCTGCAGTAATTTTCATATCACAAACGTGAGCAGTCGGTACAGCATAGAGAAATACGTCACGGAAAATTCCGGAGAATCTCCAGAAGTCCTGATCTTCCAGCCAACTTGCAGAACTTCTTTTGAATACTGCAACTGCAAGTTTGTTGTTCTTTTCACGAATATATGGTGTCAGTTCAAATTCAGACGGAGTAAAAGAATCCTCACTATAGCCGACAAATTCACCATTCAGCCATGCATAAAGTGCTGTTTCCACGCCCTGAAAAGAAATGAATACTCGCTTGTTTTTCAGAGCATCGTCCAGATCAAAATATCTGACATAGCTGCCGACCGGATTATCTTTTTCCGAGATAAACGGCGGGCGGAGATGCTCCTGACCTTCCCAAGGGTAAATGGTGTTGACATACTGCGGTTTGCCATAGCCCTGTAATTCCATGTGTCCCGGAACGTGAATGTTGTCAAAGTCATCTGTTCCGCTATTTTCTTCATAAAAATTTTGCTGCCATTCAGACGGATTCTTTGCCCATGCAAATTTCCAAGTGCCGTTCAGATTCTGAATCAGGGAAGAACGGTCTGCATCAGCTTCCATGCTGTCGGCATAGATTTTATGATCCGAATGAGCTGCAATTCTATTGACTGCAAATACTTCCGGATTTACAAGCCAGTCAAGTGTATATTTCATGTTATTACCTCCATT
>JBJEQS010000104.1:0-3206 GCA_051881875.1 Oscillospiraceae bacterium | reverse complement strand
CTATTTCTTTGAGTAGGCTGTATCTTGAGCTAGTAATTCATTCTGTGCCTGGCGAACTAACTCTTTCAGTTATGCGATACGTCTATCTTTTCAGCAATTTTCTGATGAGTATAATGTTTTATAGTCAACTATTCCACCCGAGTACTAATCTGTTACTGCAGAAGGAAATTATTTGAGAAACAACAATACACAAATTGTAATTGTATTCAGTGTTGTTGATTTATACTAAAAAATGACCCGGGTTTAATGGTTAGAACTGACCCACTTGGGATATTTGATTTTATATTGTTTTACACTGTACCTTGAAAATTTAATACTGTGAATTGACCCACCTCTTTGATGATAAAATACTTTCCGTATTAATTACGGAAGGAGAAAAAAAGAGGTGAAAGATTTGAAAGATTGGGCAGCCGTTCAGAATGTTTATAAGAAAACAAAATCTATACGTGCTACTGCGAGAATACTGGGAATTTCACGGAATACGGTTAAAAAGCTTTTGAAGCTCAATGCACCACCAGAGTATCAACGCAAGATCTATTATTCTAAAGTTGATGCATTTAAAGAAACAATTATCGAGTGGCGGTGTGAACCGTATTGTTATAACGGTACCAGGATTTTTAGAGAACTCAAAAAACGTGGATATACTGGAAGTATAGGGCCTATTTATACATTCCTTCACAAGATTGATGAAGGTACTGTTGGTATCAGCAAAAAGGCCACTGTAAGACACGAAAGTCCACCTGGTGATCAGGCTCAGTTTGACTGGTCAGAGTACGAAGTTGTTGTGGCTGGCAGATATCAGAAGGTCTACTGTTTTGCAATGATTCTATCGGCATCAAGGAAAAAGGCGGTATGTTTTTCACGTAAAGCAGATGCAAATGCCATATATGAGGCAATTCAGGAACTGTTTGAGGACTTGGGCGGCGTAACATTAGAGCTCTTGATTGATAATCCTAAGGCACTTGTTGTAGAAAACAATCCTAAAACAGAAAGTGAAATTAAATACAATCCTCATGCGATGATGCTTGCAAGACATCTTGGTACGGAATTAAATGCATGTCCCTGCTACTGGCCTCGCAAGAAGGGGAAAATCGAAAGGCCTTTTAATTACATAGAAGAACAGTTTATAAAGGGTAATTCTTTTTCCAGTATGGAAGATCTTAATCGACGAGGAAAAGATTTCATAAGTGAATGGAATAATGAAAAACATACAACAACAAAGCGTATTCCAAGTGAATACTTTATACAAGAAGAACTGGCGTTACTACTGCCTTTGCCTATGAAACGATACATCGTAGAGCCAATGCTGAAAAGGATTATTAGTCCTGATAGCTTTATAAGTATTAATTCTAATAAATATAGCGTTCCAGTCAGATATGTAGGTAAAACCTTGTATTATCGAATTGTTTATGGCTTTAGAATTGAAATTTATGATAAAGAACATGAACTTATTCTTACTACTGAAGAAACAGATAAGAAGCATATGTCTTACGTGAATTCAAATCATTATGAACCCATAGCAAAGCCGGTAAGTACTTCTATTCCTCAGATAAGAAGAGATTTTACTGCAAGGTTTTCAAATGGAGAAAGATATTTACTTGAAGCAGGAAAGATGTTTGATCAGCCAACGCATTATGCACGTAAAATAATGGAGTTACAGGATCTATATGATGATGAAACTCTTAACAGGTTCATTGGAATAGCTTTGGACAATGGGCGCCTGGATATAAAGTCATTTAAAGCATTATTAAGAGATTACAATACTGGCAATCGAGTTATTACAGGTAACGCAACTAGAAATGCTATTGAACCTTTAGAAGCAAGAAACTGTGATTACTACGAGATTTATGCAAAGGAGGTTCTGAATGGTAGATAACATATCTGATTCTGGTATTAAGGAACTTATGACACGATTTAAGCTTATAGACATAAGGGAACAATACATGGAACTTATTCGAGAAGCCGAGAAAAATTCATACAGCTATAAAGATTTTCTCATATCTTTATTAAAAGTTGAAAGAGATGGTAAAGACTTAAGACGCAGACAATTATTAACAGATAATGCCTGTTTTGAATCAACCGCTGTATTAGAAGATATAGACTATGGATTTAATCCATCTCTTGATAAAGTCAAAATAGATTCTCTTAGCTCTTTGGATTTTATAATACATCACGAAAATATCATTATTATTGGGCCCCCTGGTGTAGGAAAAAGTATGATAGCAACAGGTCTTGGTAGAAAAGCATGTAATGCTGGATATAAAGTACTATTTATTAATGCGAAAGAGTTAGTGGATAAGATGTATGGAGAAATGCTTGAAGGAAATCTTCAGGAGTTTCTTAAAAGACTAAAGAAAATAGATTTACTAATAATCGACGAGCTTTCTTATATAAAAATGGATAAAGAAAGAGAGAGCTTATTCTTTCAAATCATTCGCCAACGATACGAAAAAAGCTCCCTCATAATCACAACCAACCTGCCAATGGGCAGATGGAATGAACTATTTACAGGACAGTTAGCCGCAACAGCTATTCTTGACAGACTGCTACACCACTGTCACGTGTTAAGTATATCTGGAGAAAGTTATCGTGTCAAAGGGTCAAAAGACAGTGTTAAAAGGAAGAGAGGTACAATAAATGGCCAAGAAAAGAATTCCTGATCAAGTATTAATAGAACTTGCAGAAATATATAATACACAAGGTAGGTCAAGTATGTATGCCTACTTAAGAGAAAAATATAATTATAATAATACAGCTGCCATATTTATCCGGATGACCAAATATAAGTTTCTTAATTATGATAAGAGTACGGATAAATTTGAAATAAAGGGAAAGACACAAACCTCAGCTGATGATGTGTTCATGTCAATAGATGAATTATGTGCATCAAAACAAGCGGTAAAGAACATAACGGAAACAACTGTTGATTCATTGCAGGAAAAAGAGAATGCTATGAGAAAACTTATACAAGATTTATTGGGTGATCGGCTTCTTGAAATGAATAGATATATAGTTTTAGAGCCATCTGCTAGAACTATGTTCATAGACAAAACGCTGCTTGAAAGAGATGGATATAAAGTTGTAATGCATTAACAAGGTGGGTCAAAACACAGTGTGAAAAATATAATAATCCCACCTGCATGTAAAAATGTAGGTGGGTCAAAACTAAACGTAAAAGTGGGTCAAAAGAGATTGACAATCAACAC
>JBJEQS010000103.1:0-3229 GCA_051881875.1 Oscillospiraceae bacterium | reverse complement strand
AACTTTTGTTTTTCGGTTATTTTTTCTTAAAATTTTTCATCGAACTCACGTTATAATATTGATTAGGTAGAATTTTATTTCCATTTCAGAAAAAATATTTAATGATTTATAATTGAAACGATTTTTATTATGGAAGATTGATTTTTTATAAGGAGAACTTTTATGATGAAAAGAATTTTTGTATTATGTGCTGTATGCGTATTTTCAGCGGTTTTATCAGGGTGCGGAGGTATAGCAAATTCCAATAAAAGCATATCGGAAACATCAGCCATTGAAACAACTCGTGTAACTGAAGCTGTGGAAACGGAAATAACCTCGGTACAGACAGAAGAAATTACCGAAGCAGAAACAACTGAAAATACAGGTAAATATTCGTCAATTATAAAGAGATACAGGGAAGAAAATCTTGAAGATTATATGAAAAATGTTGAATGGACAGAGGATATTGTATTCGATGACAAGGAAGCATTAAAGGAATATGTTCAGGAATGTGCAGAAAATCATATGACAGATGTTTATTTTATATTTGCAGGAAATCAGCCTTTGCAGACAGAGGAGATAGCCGATTCCTCCCATGTTGAAGTATATGGTTCTTTGCTGAAACAGGCAATTCTTGAATCAGAAGAAGCGTGTGCCGTATATGGTGTTATTCAGATGAATTATTTTCCGTCTGTTTATGTTATAGATGCATTCAGCAAAAATGACACATCATCACTTGATGGCGATAATCTTGCACTGTACAATAAGGCTTCTGAATTTATAAATACTGAACTTGATGACAGCATGACCGACGCTGAAAAGGAATGGAAAATACATAAATATATATGCGATACTGCTGATTACTATACCGAAGAAAGAAATGACAGCAATCCTGATGAATTTATGTATTATATACCACGCTTCAGAACAGCTGTCGGAGCATTGCTTGACGGACGTTCAAACTGTATGGGATATACCGATGCATTTTATATGCTTGCATCAATGGCAGGGATTGAAGTAACAAAGGTTTCCGGTGATGATGCAATGAACCACGCATGGAATGTGATAACGCTTGACGGAAAGAAATATCTTGTAGATGTTACATGGAATGACGGACAGTTGAGCGAGGGAGAGGATAATTATACATATTATAATGCAAGCAGGGATATTGCAAGTGAGGAATATCATGTTGATTACAGCAATGAAAACAGTGTAAAGGCTATGGAACAGCTTGTTGCATCACCTGATGAAAATTATTTTTATAACAATACTGAAAATCATGGATATATCACATACTCATATGATGAGTTCTACAATAAATTAGCGGAGCTTATACAGAATGGTGAAAAGCTTATATACATATGCTGTCAGAATAATTCCGTTGCGGGAAGCAATCAGGATATTTTCAATAATCTTTCGCAGAGAACAAATCTTGCAGGTATTTCAATGAATATTGCATATCAGAATATCAGCGGATACAGCTTTGCATATATTGAAATTGTATAAGAAATTTATTACAGAAAAAATCCCCTGAATTTCAGATTCAGGGGATTCTGATTTATCAGAGCTTGTGACGGGACTCGAACCTGCGACCTGCTCATTACGAATGAGCTGCACTACCAACTGTGCTACACAAGCATAAAGGAAAATAATGTAATATATAAACGATTTTATATGATAATCAAAGCTTGATTACAGCAATTTATATCAATAAAATATTTTTGTATATATATATTTTAACATAAATAAAAAATATGTCAAGTACAAAGAAAAATTTTTTAAAATTAAATTGTATTTTTTAAAATAATGTGCTATAATAAAGATAATATTGATTTTTTATTATACAGGAGGAAATTATGCAGGAGAAATTTAAATCAAAACGTGTGATTGAAGCAGTTATTATAATCATACTGCTTCTGCCGATTATACTGACATTCGGCACAAATATGCTTTTTTACAAAAACAGTGCTGCACCTGAGTTTATGGGGAAATATTACATCTACATAAACGATAAGGAAAATATGAACAATATTCCAAAAAATACCGCTGTTATCTGTGAAAAAACTGACGTTGAAAGTATTGAAGTAAACAATGTAATACTTGCAACGGTAAATCCGGAAGATGACAAAGCTATTCTGAGAGTTGTGGATATGGACGAGGATACATATACACTCAAAAGCGATTTCGCTGATGAATCTCTTGATGAGCCGATTGAGGATTCACTTGTCATAAATAAGGAAAATGCAATGGCAATATGCCGCTGGACAAGCAATGGTTTTGGAAAATTTGTAGCATTTGCAACATCAAATGCCGGAATAGTAACACTTATAGTTCTGCCTTGCACAATAATCGTTCTTATTCTTGCCTCATGTATCCTTGAGAAAGATAAATCTCCTGAGGATAAAACTGAAAGAGAGAGAAAAGCAAGAGAAAAGAAAGAAAAGGCTGAGGCAAAGCGTCAGAAACTTATAGATAAAAATAATGAAAAGTCTGACGAAACATATACAGAAGATGATGATGTTTCAGAAGAAAATCAAAAAATAAATATCGCTGATATAATGTCTGATGTTCCTGAAGACGAAGAAGAAAAGGAGAATGAATCAGAAACAGAAGATAAAGCTGTTGCTGCTCCGCCTGTAAAGACAATAAATGAAGATGAATATGCCGCAGTACAGAAATCAGTTGAAGCAAAGATTGCTGCTGCTGAAAAAATAAGCATAACAAAATTTGAAGCAGCAGCTCTTGAAGAACAAAAAGAACTTCAGATATCATCGTCTGATAAGACAGAGGAGATAGAAATTCCTGAAAGTCAGCCTGATGTGGATAATGTTGAAATACCTAAGATTATTAAGTCTGAAAATGTTAATGTTGTTGAAACAAAGGTTGAAAAAACAGATATTTCCGGTACAGAATCAACTGTTGAGCCGATAAAGAAAGCAGAAACTTCTGTTCATGCAAGTAAGCCGAAAAATAAACCGGCAGCAGTAAAAAAACCATCTGCAAATAATAAGTATGCATCAAATAAATATTCATCAGCTGCTGCAAAGAGAAATGCCGCATCAAAATCTTCAATAGATGATTTGCTTAAAACAATAGACAGTGAAAAATCAAAATTCAAAAAGTAAATTTATCAGAAATATATAACAAAAAGAGGAAACATTTGCTGTTTCCTCTTTTTTAACGTGAGTTCGATAACCAAAAGAAAAAGTTTTGGTCAAGCTTTTTCAAAAGCTTGCGGATTCCAAAGGCA
>JBJEQS010000102.1:0-13989 GCA_051881875.1 Oscillospiraceae bacterium | reverse complement strand
GTATCTATGCGGCTTTTTTCAACTTTTGTTTGTGGTTTTTGGGGTAACTTAAAAACTTAAAGTAATATCACAAGTCAATTTTTGTGAAATATGGATTTTTGTATGGGCGAGCACTGGTCGTCATCTTAGTTTACTGGAAATTTCATCAGGCGGCTCAAAGCCGCCCAACCTTTCCAGCTTTTTGAAAAAAGCTGGGCAAAAACTTGCGGCGAGCCGCCGCTGGCAATTTCGTTGCTTTATTTACTGATAATTGTTTTCTTTGTGGCTCGACCGATTGGATAAGGCAAATGCCAAAAAACAGAGTTGAAAACTTGCCGCAAAAGCTTGACCCAAACTTTTATCTTTGGATTGTCGAACTCACGTTAAAGAAAATGCGGAACAACTTTTACAGCTGTTCCGCTGATTTTATTCAGGACTTGTTCTCATAATTTCTTTTAGGGTCAGCAATTAACATTCTTATAACCCATACAACTGCTCCAAGTGTAACTGCTGAAATTCCAAGAAAAGAATCATTTATCATTTCAGAAACTGCCGGAACAAAATATTCTGCTCCGCTTTCCAAATATTCAACAACTGCATCAACCAGCCACATAATTGATGCACCCCAGTACATATAACAGAGCATACCGATTTTTAAATTTCTTGCTTTGCTGTTAGTATACCATACAAATGTGGCAATAACTGCGGCAATGACAGTAATTAAAAGCGTCATAATCAGCAGCTCCTTTCTGTTTCAGATTGTATATGCCTATGCTTATTTATGGAAACAAATGTTATAACTGCCCATACAGCTGTAATCGCAGCCGCCATTGCAGTGCCTGAAACTGCCATTTCATGAAGCATTTCTATCGTATCTGCCGGAGTTGCAGCCGCAGTAAGAAAAGGAAAGAAAGGTGTGATTTCTCCATGCCAGATATGCTCAAATGCAAGAAGTGCTGAGCCGCCCCATAAAAAACCATTTAAACGGTCTAAATGCTGCGACATTTGGAGTGTATTCTCATTGCTGTTTATGCATTTCTTTTCATGGGATTTCATAGCCTTTGCAGCAATAGTTGTAACAATTGCCTCTCCTGCGGGTACTAAAAAACAAGCCATAATAAATTCCTCCTAAAAATTTTTAATTATTTCATTTGCATAACGGACAATCTCATCAGATGAGTTTCCGAGTATTCTTATGCAAATTCCCTCTTTTGCTCTTGAAAAGCCTGCTTCAACATTATTTGATTCGGGCAAGCCGTCAAGCTTGAATCCATATATGTATAACATTCCTGTATGGGTATATTTTTCAAAAAATCCGATTGAAAACAAATCCATTTTATCAGGAATGAGAATCTGATTATCAATAAATACAGGTTTATTATCAAGATAAACAGTTATTTTTGAACGATAGGATTTAAATGCAAAAACTTCATTCATTGCCTTTCTGCCGCATGAAATAACATCAAGCATTGCAAAGCGTGAAGTTTTGCAAAGATAAATTTCAGTATTATTTCTGAATATACTGTTCTTAAATGGTATAACAGGTGTCGGAAAATAATACAATTCTGCATTTTCCATAACATTAATGACAGTATTCTGTGCAGCACCATTCTGAGTTGCGGCAAACAGCTTTGTGTATGATTGTCCTGTAATTCTCAGCTTTGAATTATTTTCAGCATCAATACGGATTTCAAAGTAATCACCTTCAAGAATTCCTGCACTTGCTGTCATAATCATTGCTTCGGTATATTCATCATGATAAAACGGCTTGGCAATTTTTATCGGAGCAGTAAAATCCACATCTGAAAGAACCGTTCTCCCGTTTCTGTATTCTGATTTCAAATATAGCGTACTCACTTCAAATCCTCAAAAAGAACCTGTTTTTTTATCCATTCAATTACCTTGTCAACTCCGTCAAGAGTCATAAGATTTGTGAAAATGAACGGTCTGTTTCCTCTCATTCTTTCTGAATCTCTTGCCATTACATCAAGATTTGCTCCTACCATATCAGCTAAATCGACTTTATTTATTACAAGCAAATCAGAACGTGTTACACCCGGCCCGCCTTTTCTGGGAATTTTCTCACCCTGTGCCACATCTATAACATATATTGAGGCATCAGCCAGGTCGGGGGAAAATGTAGCTGACAGGTTATCTCCACCGCTTTCTATAAAGATAATCTGAACATCAGGAAATCTGCCTGCCATTTCATCAACTGCTTCAAGGTTCATGGAGCAGTCCTCACGAATTGCAGTATGAGGACAGCCTCCTGTTTCAACACCGATTATTCTTTCAGGCGGAAGCTTTGAATTTTTTATTAAAAATTCAGCATCTTCTTTTGTATATATATCATTTGTAACAACACATATGCTGTATTCTTCCGACATAATCCTTGTAAGACGTTCAATCAGTGCAGTTTTTCCTGAACCGACCGGTCCGCCCACACCTATTTTTACATATGACATAAATATCACTCTTTTCCTTATGATATGTACAGTCTGGAATATAATTTTTCATGCTGAAATGACCGAAGTTCAAAGCCTGTCCCGTTCATTCCCAAATCTGCAAAATCAATATTTATAGATTTCCGGACAATATCCGGAATTTTTTCAGCCGCTTCACTCAGACACTTCTGACCGTCAATCTGTCGCAAAGGAACAAGCTTTACCGCATGATTAACCATAGCAGACAGCATACTGTAACAATACATTTCAAGTCCGGTATTTATATCTGTTTTCGTGTCATTAATCAGAAGTCCCACTGCAATGCAATAATAACCTGTGCATATATACTTGCTGACCGAATCCGCATATTTTTTCAGCATAGGATAATCGTCTATTTCATTGTTAAGTTTCATAAATCTTGCACAAAGCTTTTCACTGCCCGAACGAATTTCATACGATGCTTTTGAAGCACCGCAAATATCATCAAGTATTTTATAATCCATGCCCTGAACAGCCTTGGCACAAAATCCTGCATCATTATACGGAAGTGTATATGTATATGCATTGAGAAATTCCGAGAGTGTTTTCTTATCATATACAAGATTTTTCTGCACATAAGTTTCCATGCCGTTTGATAATGTAAAAGCTCCGACAGGAAAAAGCGGGTCAAGACATTGCAGAAGTCTTAAAAAGCCTTGCTTCATATCATTCATGTTTGTGAGCATGGCTGTGACTATGCCCTTTACATTCGGTATATCCTGTAAATTTCTCGTATGTTTTTTCCACTGTAAATCCCAGCTTTTTCAGATATTCAAATGTCGGGGCATCATACGGGCATTTAACGCAGTCATCATATACTGCAAGAGAAAGATGGCGGTTTCCAAGTTCAAAACACAGCTTTCCCATTTCTTTCATAGTGGATACTTTTGCTGATATCAGTTCAGACGGTGCAATCTCTACAACGATAATCCTGTTATCATCTTCAAATATAATGTCATTTTCGTTCAGTGTTTCATTTATTTTGATGCCTATCTCATCACCGGCTGATGTGGTTTTTCTAAGAATATTTTTATCTCTTTCAAACCATTCGACAGAAACAGTATCAATATGTTTATCAGTATTTCCAAGCTTTCCATAGATTTTTTCTGTTATCATATCAATAGCCTTCCTTATCAGAAAAGATAATATTTTTGTGTAAGCGGCAGAGATTTTGCGGCTTCACAGGTAATTTTTTTACCGTCAACAGTAACAGTATATGTTTCGGAATCAACCTCTATATTGCCTGTAGTATCATTGAATTTCATATCTTTTTTTCCTATATTCCTGCAATTTGAAACAGGGAGAACCATTTTCTGCAATGAAAGTTTTTCAGCTATGCCGTCCGAAAAAGCCTGTCCGGAAACAAAGCTTGCACAGCATCTTTTCATTGCCAGTCCGTATCCTCCGAACATTTTAGTATATATAACGGGCTGAGGCGTTGGAATAGAGGCATTTGCATCGCCCATTTTTGCGGCTGTAATAAATCCGCCTTTTATTATCATTTCAGGCTTAACACCGAACATAGACGGTTTCCATAATACAAGGTCTGCCATTTTCCCGACCTCAACAGAGCCGACATATTCTGAAATTCCATGTGTAATGGCAGGATTTATCGTATATTTGGAAATATACCGCTTTACTCGGAAATTATCATTCCTTTCATTATCCTCCGGCAATGCTCCGAACTGGTCTTTCATTTTTGAAGCGGTCTGCCATGTTCTTGTGATAACTTCTCCGACTCTGCCCATTGCCTGTGAATCAGATGACATCATGCTGAATATTCCCATATCATGCAGAACGTCCTCCGCCGCAATGGTTTCAGGACGTATTCTTGAATCAGCAAAAGCAACATCTTCGGGAACATTGCTGTCAAGATGATGGCATACCATGAGCATATCAAGATGCTCGTCAATTGTATTTTTTGTAAACGGCATTGTTGGATTTGTAGAAGATGGAAGTATATTCGGAAATGATGCCGCTTTTATTATATCAGGTGCATGACCACCGCCGGCTCCTTCGGTGTGATAAGTATGGATAACTCTGCCGTTGATTGCATTAAGAGTATCTTCAACAAATCCGGCTTCATTAAGAGTGTCAGTATGAATTGAAACCTGAACATCATATTTATCTGCCGCATTCAATGCCTGCTCTATTACAGCCGGAACTGAACCCCAGTCCTCATGTATTTTCAATCCGCAGGCTCCGGATTTAATCTGTTCGCTCAATGTTTCAAAGCTTGCACTGTTTCCCTTGCCGAGAAATCCTAAATTCATCGGAAATTCTTCAGCGGCTTCAAGCATTTTTTCAATATTGAATTTTCCCGGTGTACAGGTAGTTGCGTTTGTTCCGTCAGCCGGCCCTGTACCTCCGCCTATCATGGTAGTAATTCCGGAATACAGTGCAGTTTCAATCTGTGTCGGACTGATAAAATGGATATGAGTATCAATTCCGCCTGCTGTTAATATCAGACCTTCACCTGCAATTGCCTCTGTCGATGCACCGAAAACAAGTGATGGTGTTACTCCGTCCATAATATCGGGATTTCCGGCTTTTCCGATTCCGCATATTTTCCCGTCCTTTATACCTATATCGGCTTTATATATCCCTGTATAGTCAATAACAACTGCACTTGTAATAATAGTATCAGGACATTCTGCATCAGAAGCAGAGCATGATTGCCCCATTCCGTCACGAAGTGATTTTCCGCCGCCGAACTTTGCTTCCTCACCATATACGGCATAATCCTTTTCAATTTCTATGATTAAAGATGTATCAGCAAGTCTTATTCTGTCACCGACAGTTGCTCCGAACATATTTGCATATTCTTTTTTAGACATTTTAAACACAGACTATACCCCCTTAAATTTTAAATCATCTGCTTTTTTAAATGCAAGCTGTTTTGTTTCGGGATTATCAATATCTCCCTGCACGAGATTATTAAGACCATATCCTTTTCTGTTTCCTCCGATTTCAATAAGAAAAACTTTTTTCGTTTCTCCCGGTTCAAATCTTACAGCCGTTCCGGAAGGGATATCAAGTCTTTTTCCATAAGCAGCTTTACGGTCGAATTCAAGAGCCTTGTTCACTTCAAAAAAGTGGAAATGAGAACCGACCTGAACAGGTCTGTCAGCAGTATTTGTCACCTCAATTTCAATGGCATTTTTGCCGGCATTTATAGTTATCTCACCATCATCAACAAGCAATTCTCCGGGAATAATTGCATTATTCGGGATAACAGGCTCATGTACAGTTACAAGCTTTGTGCCATCGGGAAATGTTGCTTCAAACTGAATTTCATGCATCATTTCTGCAACACCTTCCATAACATCATCAGCAGTAAGCAACTTTCTGCCCATACTCATTAATTCGGTGACAGAAAATCCTTCACGAGCTTTTTCAAGAAGTTCAGCTGTTATATATGCGACAGCTTCGGGATAATTAAGCTTTATACCTCGTAATTTTCTTTCCTTTGCAAGCATACCCGCATAATGAATCATCAGTCTTTCCTGTTCTCTTGGCGTAAGATGCATACATTGTTACCTCCTTATACAATAAAAAAAGCGTACCAATTAAAAAAATTGGTACGCCCTTGTACTGATTGTCTGTATTATATCATATATTATCAATATAAAAAACAGTAAAAATCAGAAAAAACAATATAAAAATCCGCAATCAATATTATTGACATTTTAATTTGGTAATGCTATAATAAACATGAAATACAGGCAACGGTGCTGTTTTTATACAGTGCCGTTTTTTATTTTATATAATATGTCAGGGGGATTATTATGTATAAAGTTCTGATAGCAGATGATGATTATGCTGTAAGATATGCTTATTCAAAAATGAAGATATGGAATGAGAACGGATTTGAAATAACAAATCAGGTATCAAACGGAAAACTTGCTCTTGATGCATTGAAGGCTGATAAATTTGACCTGATAATAACTGATATATGTATGCCGATGCTTGACGGCATAGAACTCCTGCGTGAAATAAGAAAAATCAATATAGATGTTGAGGTTGTTTTTGTAAGTACATACAATGAATTTGAGTATGCAAGACAGGGACTTATTTTAGGAGCATTTGATTACCTGCTGAAACCCGTAAAGAATTATAAGCTCAGGGAAGTATTAAAACGGGCAAAAGAAAAACTTGATGAGAAAAATTATAACAGAATATCAGAATCATGCGTAAAAATGGCATTCCATCATTTTAATATGCAGACCAATACAGCATTTGCCGAAAAGCTTTTTCAGTTTCTCTCCGCCAAGGAGAATATTGTTATTACAATGGAAGATGCTGCTGAACATTTTGAAATAACAAAGGATTATTTCGGAAAGCTGTTCAAGCAGAATTTCAATATATCCTTTAACCATTTTTATTCTGTATTAAAGGTGGAATATGCAAAGCTGATGATACGGGAATATAATTACAAGGCTTATGAGATAAGCGAAATGCTCGGATATTCCTCAAGAGATTATTTTACAAAGATTTTCAAGGAAGTGACAGGAAAAACTCCGACAGAGTACAAAACCGATGTTTTCTGATTTTTTATCTTTAAATTCCTGATTTTTTATGTTTTATTTTCCTTTTTGCTGTGGTATACTTTAGCCATAGCAAACGGAGGTGAGATGAAATGGACAATTATGTGATTACAATTGCAAGAGGCTTTGGAAGCGGCGGAAAACAGGTCGGACTTGAACTTTCAAGAATGCTTGGAATTCCATGCTATGAGAGCCAGATATTATCAATGGCATCAAATTACAGCGGAATAAGCAAGGATTTGTTTTTTCAGGTCGATGAGAAGCTGAGAGGTTATCATCTGATAAAACGTCTTATGAAAGCCAATAACACAGATGATATTGTTGAGCCTACTGATAAAAGCTTTATTTCCGATATTAATCTGTATAACATACAGGCAAAAATAATAAAGGAAATAGGTAAAATTCAATCCTGTATTATTATCGGAAAATGTGCAAATCATCTTCTGAGAAGCTATGATAATACTGTCAGCGTATATATTGAAGCTCCGAGAGCATTTTGCGTAAAGCGTATTATTGAGCGTCTGGGAGTTACGGAAGAAGAAGCACATAAAATGATATATCAGACAGACAAATATCGTGCTGATTACTATAAATATTATACAGGCGGAGAAAACTGGACAAATCCTGTACTGTATGATATGACCTTGAATTCTGAAAGAATGGGACTTGAAAAATGTGCCCAGCTTATTATAGAATACTTAAAAATAAAGCTTGGCGATGATATTATTGAGAAAAAAGGTTCATCAGAAAATATCAAGGCATTGAAACAGCTTGGCTTGTTTAATGAAGGAAAATAAAATTACGACAATGGGGTCGGTTTTTTATGAAAGCAATTTCATAGGAACCGATTTTTTTATTACCCGAAAGGAGTTTTTTAAAATGAAAAAGGTAAACTTAAAGAAGATGCTTGCAGTTTTATCATCAGCAGCAATTGCTGCCGGAATGATGACCGCCTGCGGAAAGCAGGACGGCGGTTCTTCAGATGAAACCATAAAGGTCGGACTGCTTCATTCACTTACAGGCTCAATGGCAATCAGTGAAAAATCGGTTCGTGATGCAGAAGTTCTTGCCATTGAGGAAATAAATGCTTCAGGCGGTGTACTTGGCAAACAAATCGAATACGTTGAGGAGGACGGAGCATCTGAACCTTCAACATTTGCAGCAAAGGCTGAAAAGCTTATTGACAGTGAAAAGGTTGCAACTATTTTCGGCTGCTGGACTTCATCTTCAAGAAAGGCAGTAAAGCCTATTGTCGAAGATTATGACGCACTTCTCTGGTATCCTGTTCAGTATGAGGGCATGGAATCCTCAAAGAATATCGTATACACAGGTGCAGCACCAAACCAGCAGATTGTTCCGGCTATTGATTATCTTATTGAACAGGGATATACGAAATTCTTCCTTCTTGGTTCAGACTATGTATTCCCCCGCACAGCCAATATGATAATCAATGCACAGGTAAAGAATGCCGGTCTTGAGGTTGTCGGCGAAGAATATGCCGATATGGACCAGACGGATTTTGCCGCAATTATTTCCAAGATTGAAGCCGCAGAACCTGATGTCATCATTAATACACTTAACGGTACAGGCAATGTTTCATTCTTCAAGCAGATGAATGAAAAGAACTATTCAAGCGATGATTATATGACGATGTCATTCTCCATTGCTGAAGAAGAAGTTGCAACAATCGGTTCGGATATATTAAAGGGACATATGGTTTCATGGAATTATTATCAGACAACAAGCGGTGAAAAAAATGAATCATTTGTTTCTGCATACAAGAAGAAATATGGTGATTCAAGAGTAACCTCCGACCCGGCTGAAGCAGCATATGATGCAGTTTATCTCTGGGCGGCTGCGTGTGAAAAGGCTGAAAGCTTTGAAGCAGAAGATGTAATCAAAGCAGTTGAATCCGGTGAAATTTCATTTGATGCCCCTGAAGGCAAAGTTACAATTCAGGGCGATAACCACCACCTTGTAAAGCCTGTAAGAATCGGACAGATTGGAACTGATGGTCTTATCAGCGAAATTTATGCAACAGAGCCTGTTGCCCCTGACCCGTATCTCTCAACATATCAGTGGGCAGTTGACGCAGGTATCCAGCCTCTTGAGTAAATCGTTCATAATATAATCCTCTCAGAAAGGCAGTGCAGTGGAAAACTATTAAATCTGCACTGCTTTTCCATTAATGTAAAGGAGTGTAAAAATGGTACAGTTTGTAAATACGCTTTTTAATGGTATAAGTCTTAGTTCTATAATACTTCTGACCTCCTTAGGTCTTGCGATTACTTTCGGACTTATGAGAGTTATTAATATGGCTCATGGTGAATTTCTGATGATAGGTGCATATATGACATATGTGGTACAGCAGATTTTTGTAAAATTTCTTCCTCAGAGTATCATGGATATTTACTATATTGCAGCAATACCTGCCGCATTCGGTGTAACATTTTTACTTGGAAGTCTGCTTGAACGCTTTGTCATATCACGTTTGTACGGCAGAGAAATTGACAGTCTGCTTGCCACATGGGGCATAAGCCTTATCTTACAGCAGGCGGCAAGAAGTATTTTCGGTACACAGGGTGTAAATGTCACTGCTCCGTCATTTCTGAACGGCGGTATTGAGATAGGCGGCTGTACTTTTTCATATAACCGTCTTTTCATATTGTTTATGGTTGCAGTCTGTATGCTCCTCATATGGCTTGTCATGTATAAATCAAATTTCGGCAAGCAGATGAGAGCAGTTATGCAGAACAGGACAATGGCAAAATGTATGGGCATAAATTCAAGAAAGGTTGATAACATTACCTTTGCAATCGGCTCAGGTCTTGCCGGAATAGCCGGCTGTTCAGTAGCTCTCTTAGGTTCAATTGATTCAACAGTCGGACAGAGTTATATCGTAAATTCATTTATGGCTGTCGTTCTCGGCGGTGTAGGAAAATTACTCGGTACAGTTCTTGGTTCAACCATTATCGGCTCTGCAAGTATTTTCACAGAAAATTATACATCTTCAACAATAGCAAAAGCGATTGTGCTTTTAATCGTAATCATATTCCTTCAGAAGCGTCCACAGGGATTATTTGTTATTAAAAGCAGAAATCTTGATGAATAAGAAAGGGGACAGATGCAATGAAACTTATAAAAAATCAGGGTTCAAATATATGTTTTGCAGTAATTGCAATAATTCTTGCGTGTACGCCTCTTATGCTTAATGCAGGAATTTTAGGCGGTTCATCGACAGTTCTGTTTCTCGGTAAATGCATTGCATTTGCAATAGTTGCAATGGCACTTGACCTGATATGGGGTTACACAGGAATATTAAGTCTTGGTCATGGTCTTTATTTTGCACTTGGCGGTTACTGTATGGCGATGTATCTTAAATTACAGGAAACAGGCGGCGGCATAACAGACTTTATGCATATCGGAGGAATGACGGAGCTTCCGCTTATATGGAAACCATTCAATTCTTTCGCTCTCACTGTTATCCTTGTAATGCTTGTACCGGCATTGACAGCATTTGTAATAGGTTATTTTATTTTCCGCAACAGAGTAAAGGGCGTATATTTTTCAATCATATCTCAGGCACTCACATGGGCAGCATATTCAATTTTTATTGCACTTTCTCCATATACCAACGGTAACGTCGGAATAACAGAAATAAAGACAATATTCGGCAGTATCAAGGGCAATGCACATCAGAATGAAATGTTCAAACTTTTCTATCTTTCGCTTGCAATAATGATTATCATATACGCTCTGGCAAAGTATCTGACTTCAAGAAAATTCGGAAAACTCCTTATTGCTATTCGTGACGGTGAAAACAGAACATATTTCTCAGGATATAAAGTATCAGCATATAAGAACTTTGTATATGTTCTCTCTGCAATTATTGCAGGTATCGCAGGTGCGATTTTTGTAAACTTCAACGGAAGCATTACACCTTCACAGATGACAATATCCTATTCCATCACAATGGTTATATGGGTAGCTGTCGGCGGCAGAGGTACTGTTATAGGTGCAGTTATAGGAGCATTTCTGATTAATCTCTGTGAATACAATCTCAGTTCAGGAAATATGGTTGAAATCTGGCAGTATATTATAGGTGCCGTTTTCTGTATTACAATCCTTTTCTTCAAGGGCGGCATTGTAGGAATTGTATCCCAGCAGATTCCGTCACTTATCAGAAAAATAAGAAATAAAACTTCACCGGCAAAGGAGGCAAGGTAATATGGCAGATAAAAATACAATACTTGAAATAAACAATATATCAGTTTGTTTTGATGGATTTTATGCACTTACTGATGTAAGAACTCAGGTGAAAAGAAATACAATTCACTTTTTCATAGGCCCGAACGGTGCAGGAAAAACAACGCTTCTGGATATTATCTGTGCAAAAACCAAGCCTACAGCAGGAACAGTAATATTTTATCCTAAGGATAAATCAGCCGTAAGATTAACGGGAATGAAAGAATATAAAATAGTTAATGAAGGAATAGGCAGAAAATTTCAGGTACCGTCTGTTTTTGTAAATCTTTCTGTTGAGGAAAATATGATTCTTGCTCTGAAAGGGCATAAGGGAATTCTGGATTCGATTTTCAGAAATCCATCAAAAGAGGAAATGAAAAATATTCATGATACATTAAAACGTGTTTCACTTGATGAAAAATCAGATGTAAGGGCAGGAAGTCTTGCTCATGGTGAAAAGCAATGGCTGGAAATTGCCATGCAGCTTGTATCAAAGCCGGAAATAATAATGCTTGATGAACCGGCTGCCGGAATGGGCAAACCGGAAACATTTAAAACAGGTGAAATCCTGAAGGAAATAAAAAAGGAATGTACTATAATTGTAATTGAGCATGATATGGATTTTGTAAAGCAGGCGGCTGATATAGTTACGGTTCTCCATGAGGGTAAACTTCTTATGGAGGGAAATATAAATGATGTTCTTGCAGATGAAACTGTACAGGCTGTATATCTTGGACGAGGCGGTGAATAAAATGCTGAAAATAAAAAATCTTGATTCATACTATGGTGAAAGTATGGTCATTGAAAATCTGAGTTTTGATGTTCCAAAGGGAAAAATAGTCGGACTTATCGGCAGAAATGGTGTTGGTAAAAGTACAACATTAAAGAGCATTATGGGTATTGTTAAGACTCCGAAAGGTTCTGTTGTTTTTGACGGAAATGAAATCATCAAAAAGCCTGTTTATGAGCGTGTAAGGCTTGGAATAGGATATGTTCCGCAGGGCAGAGATATTTTTCCGCAGATGACAGTTCAGGAAAACATTGAGCTTGGATTGCAGCCAATTGGCGGAAAGGGTAAAATACCTGATTATATATATGATTTGTTTCCTATACTTCCGAAATTTGCAAAGCGTAAAGGCGGTGACCTTTCCGGAGGACAGCAGCAGCAGCTCGCTATCGCAAGAGCATTGGTTGCCGAGCCGAAAATACTTATTCTTGATGAACCAACAGAGGGTATTCAGCCGTCTATAATTCAGGATATAGGTGCGGCTATAAAAAAGATAAATGAGTGGAAAGGCATATCTATTCTGCTTGTTGAGCAGTATCTTGACTTTGTAATGCAAAATACAGACAGTCTGTATGTTATGGAAAAAGGACAAATCATTTATCAGAATGAAACTGCAAACGCTGATAAAAATGATGTGCAGAAGCTGATGACCGATTAGCAAAGGATGAAATATATGAAATCAGATACACTGGTACTTATTGCAGACGGCAATGATACAGCGGATAAATACTACAATACCATCTTTGAAAACAGCAAGCTGAATTTCTGCATATTTGCAGTTTTCAGCGAGGCAATGGAATATCTTTTAAACAATGATGCTGATTTGCTTTTGATTAATGCTGAATCAGCCAATGCAGATTATAAAAAAATTTGTCATGAAATAAAAGTCATAAGCAAATCAAAGGATATTCCTGTTATGATTGTATCATCTGAAAGGAATTATGATGTAATTAAAGATTGTTTTTCAGCAGGATGCTGCGATTTTATATATAAGCCTTTTGCTGAACAGGAATTGCTTTTCAGAATAAATTATCACATAGAAAAAAGCCGTCAGAAACATAGACTTATATCTGAAAACAATGAACTGAACTTGTTTTTTGCCGCAGTTGCTCACGATTTAAAATCTCCTGTCAATTCTCTGATTATGCTGGTTGATGTATTGAAAGATGAAGCAGCTGAAATAAATGAAACAAATATAATGGAAACTGCTGAAATACTGAGTAATAAGTCGCTGAAAATTACCGCAATGATAGACAGCTTAATGAAATTTTCAAGAATAAGCAATATGATTCCGGAGCTTGAAGCTATCAATATAGAAATGCTGTTTGAGGACATATTTCATGAATTGCAGGCACTTGAACCGAACAGAGATATTGTACTGAATATGGAATATCTTCCGATTATAAACGGTGATGATGTTCTTATAGAAATGCTGATAGAAAATCTGCTTACGAATGCATTCAAATTCACTGCAAACAGGGAAAAGGCAGTTATTGAAATAACTTATAAACATGATAATTTTTACCATATAATTTCTGTAAAGGATAATGGAATAGGTTTTGATATGGCGGATTCAGAAAAGATATTTCAGATATTTAAAAGACTGCATGAATCAGAATGTTATGAAGGAAATGGTATCGGACTTGCAATGTGTAAACGCATTATAACAATGCATAACGGTAAAATCGAAGCAAACAGCAAACTAAATCAAGGTGCAGAGTTTATATTATATTTCCCAAAGTAAAAAACAGGTGAAAACTATCTTATTTAACGTGAGTTCGACAGGTCTGTTTATGTAGGGGCGAACTGCGTTCGCCCGTTGTTGCTTACTGGAAATTTTATCAGGCGGCTGAAAGCCGCCCAACCTTTTTTATAAAAAGGTTGCCAAAAAACTTTTTGGAACGATTGAAGGGCGGGGGCAAGCCCCCACACCCCCATTTCGCTCATT
>JBJEQS010000101.1:0-3239 GCA_051881875.1 Oscillospiraceae bacterium | reverse complement strand
GATTGTCGAAATCACGTTTATTAACAAAAATTTAACTCATTCAAAAACCCTGAAACGGTGCACAACGCAAATTTTACCAAGCTTTTTTTAATTGACAAGCTGTTGTCTGCACTTTTTATCCTAATTATATAGGAGCCATAAGATACCATATTATAACGTGAGTTTGACAGAAAAAATTTTTACTTTTCAATTTAATTTTATTTCATTATTATTTTCATATAACCAAAACCACCCATAATATGAGTGGTTTCGTTATACAGTATAATTATTTAAAATTTTCAATTGACTGTAAAATCTTAGTCATTTTTTCTTCAGCCTTTGCAAGCTTAGCCTTTTCAGCTTCAATAAGCTTTTCAGGAGCTTTCGCAAGGAATCCCTGATTATTGAGCTTCTTGCTGAGGAAATCTATATCCTTCTGAACAACTTCCTTTTCCTTGTTAAGTCTTGTGAGTTCCTTTTCCTTGTCAACAAGTTCGTCCATAGGAATGAACGCTCTTGCACTGTCAGTAACAACGGTAACAGCGTCAGGCATATCAAATTTTTCAGCTACTTCAACAGCTGAAGCAGATGCAAGCTTTTCAAAGAATATTGAGCAGCTTGTAAAGAGTTCAGTATCAGCAGTTTCAATGAATACCTTGGCTTTCTTTGACGGTGGAATATTCATTTCAGTTCTGCGGTTTCTTATGCCTCTGATAGCCGAGATAACTTTTTCAAAATCAGCTTCTTCGGCAGGATATGAACTTTCATCGCAGTAAACAGGGAAGCTTTCAAGCATAATGGCACTCTGTTCATCAGTGAGAACCTGCCATATTTCCTCTGTAATGAACGGCATGAACGGGTGGAGAAGTTTTAACATTCCACGGAGTACCCATACAAGAACAGCCTGAGCAGATTCCTTGGTTTCACCGCCAGCCATAATTCTCGGCTTTGTAAGTTCGATATACCAGTCGCAGTATATATCCCATATGAAATCATAAATCTTGGCAACTGCAACGCCTATTTCAAATTTATCAAGGTTATCATTTACTTCCTTGGAAAGAGTATTGAATTTGCTGATAACCCACTTGTCCTCAATTGTGAGATTTTCAGGAAGTCCCTTGAATTCAAAGTCATCAGGGAGATTCATCATAACGAAACGTGAAGCATTCCAAAGTTTGTTTGCAAAGTTTCTTGAAGCCTTAACCTTTTCGTCCATATAACGCATATCATTTCCGGGTGAATTGCCTGTTGCAAGCATAAATCTGAGGGCATCTGCACCATGAGTTGCAATTACTTCAAGAGGGTCAATACCGTTTCCAAGTGATTTGGACATCTTTCTGCCCTGTGAATCTCTTACAAGACCATGAATGAGAACGGTATCAAAAGGAGCTTTGCCCATATGCTCAATACCGCTGAACATCATTCTTACAACCCAGAAGAATATAATGTCATAGCCTGTTACAAGAGTATTTGTAGGATAGAAGTATTCAAGGTCTTCAGTTTTGTCAGGCCAGCCGAGAGTTGAGAAAGGCCATAAGGCAGAGCTGAACCATGTATCAAGAGTATCCTCGTCCTGACGCATAGGCTTTCCGCACTTAGGGCATGCAGCAGAATTTTCCTTGGTTACAACAGTTTCACCGCAGTCATCGCAGTAGAATGCAGGAATCTGATGTCCCCACCAAAGCTGTCTGGATATGCACCAGTCCTTAATATTTTCAAGCCAGTGGAAATATATCTTGTCAAATCTTTCAGGAACAAACTTTGTTTCGCCGTTTTTAACAGCGTCAATAGCCGGCTTTGCAAGAGTTTCCATCTTTACAAACCACTGCTTTGATATTCTTGGTTCAACGGTAGTGCCGCATCTGTAGCAAGTACCGACATTATGGCTGTAATCTTCAATTTTAACCAATGCCCCCTCTGCCTCAAGGTCATCAACAATGGCTTTTCTTGCTTCATATCTGTCCATGCCTGCATATTTCGGATAATCCTCTGTGATTTTAGCATCATCAGTCATAACATTGATTACAGGGAGATTATGACGCAGACCAACTTCAAAGTCATTAGGGTCATGTGCCGGAGTAATCTTAACTACGCCTGTACCGAAATCCATTTCAACATAATCATCAGCAACGATTGGAATTTCTCTGTGAACGATAGGCAGAATAACTGTCTTTCCAACGAGGTCTTTATATCTTTCATCATTTGGATTTACAGCGACAGCAGTATCGCCGAGGAGAGTTTCAGGACGTGTTGTAGCAAGTTCAAGATATTGGTTTGTTCCTGTAATCTGATATCTGAGATGCCAGAAATGACCTGCCTGGTCCTCATACTCAACCTCTGCATCTGATATTGATGTAAGACAGTGAGGACACCAGTTGATGATACGTTCACCTCTGTATATCAGTCCCTTATCATAAAGCTTTACAAAAACTTCCTTTACAGCCTTATTGCAGCCCTCGTCCATAGTGAAGCGTTCTCTTGACCAGTCGCATGATGAGCCTAATTTCTTGAGCTGAGTAACAATACGTCCGCCATACTGTCTTTTCCATTCCCAAGCTCGTTTCATGAAGCCATCTCTGCCGATTTCTTCCTTTGTAACGCCGTCTTTTTTCATAGCTTCAACGATTTTAGCTTCTGTTGCAATTGAAGCATGGTCAGTACCCGGAAGCCAGAGAGCAGAATAACCGCACATTCTTTTCCAGCGGATAAGTATATCCTGTAAAGTTTCATCAAGGGCATGACCCATATGAAGCTGACCTGTTATATTCGGCGGAGGAATAACGATTGTATAAGGCTTCTTTGATTTATCAACTGTAGCCTTAAAGCAGTCATGTTCTGTCCAGTAGGCATATATTTTGTCCTCTACTTCAGAAGGCTCATAGAATTTGGACAATTCTTTTTTCATTTTAACATCTCCAGTTTTTCAAAATAATAAAACAGCCTTAAAGGATTAAAGCTGTTCATGAATCCATATAAAAATACAAGCGGAATTATTTTCAGGCAGAACAGCATTAGTCAATGATTTAAAATCATGACCTGATTGACTATATACTTTTCATAAGCTGTATAATCTTTCATAAAAAGCTGAACTCCTTTCATAATCTGCCTTATATTATTATATCTTATAGCGGAAAATTTGTCAATAAGGCATTTAAATAAAAACAGGGTTTTTGAATGAGTAAACAAATTCTGAACAAATGAATAGTATTTAACGTGAGTTCGATAGATTTATTTTGTAATGGCGAACTATATTCGCCAGT
>JBJEQS010000100.1:0-3239 GCA_051881875.1 Oscillospiraceae bacterium | reverse complement strand
TCCTGTCTGTTTAAAAATGTTTCAAGAGCACGCTGAAATCTTGCACTTGAAAACGGCTTTACAAGATAATCCACTACTCCAAGACGCATTGCTTCTTCAATGGCAGCACTGTCATTTGCTGCTGTCACCATTATTACGGACACAGGCAGATTTATTTCTCTGATTTTCCTCAGAAGTTCAAGCCCGTTTGTTTTGGGCATATATACATCAAGGATAACAAGGTGAACGGTTTTTTCACGAAGCATTTCTAATGCCCTGTCACCGTCACGGCATACGCATAAAACATGGAAATGCTTGTTCTCCGTTACATATTGTTTATTTATCATTGCAACCATAGGATCATCTTCTACTATCATAACCTCATACATCTGAGCTTCCTCCTTCATCGGTAAGAGTTACGGTGAACGATGTTCCCGTACCCGGTTCGGAATCGACTGTAACAGTGCCGTTATGCTTTTCTGCAAGCTGTTTGACCAGAGCCAAGCCTGTGCCCCTTCCGTCGCCTTTGGTTGAAAATCCGTACTCAAAGATCTTTTCGGTATTTTCGGCAGATATACCGTTTCCCGTATCGTCAACGGTAATTATCATGGCATGAGGTTTGGTATATATGCCCACAGAAAGCTCCTTAGGGAGTTCATTTTTTTCATTGAGCGAATCCATTGCATTTTCTGTAAGGTTGCCGATAATTGTAATAAGATCGCCTGACGGGAGAGAAATATCGCTTCTTGAAAGTCTGCTGCCGCTTTCAAGAGAGAATGTAATATTAAGTTCAGCTGCTCTTGAATATTTGCCGATAAGGAGGGCAGCAACAGAGGGATCGTCAATATTTTTCATTACATTATGTATCACCTTCTGCTGAATAGAAGTGATATTTGTAATGTAATCACAGGCTTCGTCAGTTTTATTCATCTGAATAAGACCAAGGATAACGTGCAGCTTATTTGTGAAATCGTGGTTATTTGCACGCATTGACTCAACAAGATATTTTACACCCGAAAGATCTTCCATCAATTTAGTAAATTCTGTTCTGTCCCTGAGGATACACAATCCGCCTTCAGTCTTTTCATTATCGGCAATAGGGATTATATCGGCAATAATGTCGGAACCGTTATCGGAATGAAGGGAAAGACCGCTAAATTTCTCGCAGGAGGACAATAATTTGCTTGCAGATATTTCGGGAATTGCTTCGACAACGCTTTTAACGTTATCCTTTATATCAAGCATTTTCTTTGCAGAACAGTTCATGTAAACAATGCTGCCTTCATTATCAAAAGCAAGCAGTCCTTCTTCAAGAGCTTCAAGAACTTTCTCCCTTACCGTGAACATAGCGCTGAAAATATCAGGTTCATAGCCCTTGAGAATTTTTTTGATCCTGCCCGATAGCTGTCTTGACAATGCAACTGCAACGGCAATTACCGTGACCGCACACAGGATATGCAGCAGTATAATGTTCACTACTATTTTTCTGATATTCTGCGACAACATTACCGCAAGGACGAATCCCGCATAATTCCCGTCATTATCATAAATTGCCGCATATGCACGCCGTTGTGAACCCGAAGGACCCGTATCTGAGGTTACATAAAAAATATCGCCGCCGCTGAAATCGGGAACAGTTCCGTCATATTCTGTTCCGATAAGCTCGTGATTTGTGTGATATATGCGAAGGTTATCTGAGCTTATTATTGAAATAACGTCAATATTTGAAAGAGAGCTTTTCAGAGAATCAAGATACGGCACCATCATATTTTCGGAATTATCGCTGTTTCTCTGACGTATAATTTCCGACTGTGCAAGTGCCTGTGCAACATTTTCAAGATTCTGATCAAGGCGTTTTCTGTCGGTAGAAATGCTCACCGCTATGCTGATTATTGAGATAAGAACGGTCATGACCGAAACAAGTATCAGCAATGTTTCAAGTATCTCACGCTGAATGCCTGCAGATCTGTTCTGATGTATATCCTTTGCCATAAAACGCATCTCCCATGTATTATTGTAACTATTATAACATAGAAAATCACTTTTGAAAATAGTCTGAATCGGCAAAAGGAGTTTTGTAAGTAAAAAAAGTGTTTATATATGTCAAATAATCTTTCATAAGACTGCATATTTTCCCTTTCGGCTTTTGAAAGTAATGAAAATCGCAGGCAATAAAAAAATGTTGATTACTTTCCGATTATTGATTTTTTATCGGGTGTGAGTTAGAATAAAAGCAACAAAAGACGAAAGGAAAGATGAAAAATGAATACTTTTGCAAGCATAATGGAAATGATGATGGTTGTCTGCTTCGGAATATCCTGGCCGCTCAATATCATCAAAGCATGGAGATCACGTTCAGCCAAGGGAATAAGCCTTCCTTTTTACTTCTTCATCTGGATAGGATATGTCTTTGCATTTGTAAGCAAATTTACGCTGATTTCTGCAAATGCACCTCATCCCTGGTACGAAACAGTACATTGGTATGTAATGTTTTTCTATGTGCTTAACATTGTAATGGTCACTGTGGGAATCGGTATCTATTTCAGAAATAAGCATCTTGATAAATCATCAACTGGAATTAGATTTACACCCGTTACAGAATAAAGGAGGATATCAGTATGGAGAATGTTATTAGAAACAATTTTGCAGGCAGCATTGGTTCAGGAAAATCCACATGCATTGACAATAGTGCAAGCGTTGCTGTAAATGATCCTGCTATTTCAAAGGTATATGAAAGAGAAGCCGAAGAATATTGCAAACTGAACGAGTTTGCAGTCAAAAATGGCATTGTATTGTTTGGCTCAACATTTGCAAAGGATATACCCGTGGGCGAACTCAGACAGGCATTTGATCTTGACTGCAATATTTATAACCGCAGCTTTACAGACGTATCAATTTTCGATGCCGAGGCACTTCTTATCGAATGTGTGGAAAGCCTTGCACCTTCAAAGATCTTGCTCCAGCTTGGCGAAACCGACCTTGAAAGAGGATATAGATCCGTACCTGAAATAATTTCCGCATACGATTCACTTGTAAAAAATATCAAAAAGAGAAACCGTTTCACAGATATTGTAATTGTTTCCGTATGTGAAAATTCAAATGATATCCAGCCCTCGGAATTTAATTCTCAGCTGGAAAATATGGCAAAGAAAAACAAATGCAAGTTTGCAGATATATCCAATGCTGCAAGCGACAGAATGCCTGTTGTTAAAGCTTTCAGTATGTTAAAAATGTTTATGAGAAACGGCATTACATTCTGT
>JBJEQS010000099.1:0-3246 GCA_051881875.1 Oscillospiraceae bacterium | reverse complement strand
TCGAACCTGCGGCATCTTGGTCCCAAACCAAGCACTCTACCAAACTGAGTTACGCCTCGCTGTGAAGCCGTCCGCATCAGACAGCTTCATTATTATACTACATAATTTTCTTTTTGTCAATGCTTTTTTGAAAAAAATTATAAAAAATTTTTTCAAATCTTAAAAAGCATTATTTCTCATCATTTTCCTCAGTTTTTTCTTCTGCTTCATCAGCTTCATCAGTTTCTTCAGCGTCTGAAGATTCATCTTCTTCTGAATCATCATAACATTCACCGCACTGACAGGTATAGTCAACGAATTCTTCTTCATTGAGTTCATCGAATTCATCTTCTCCGCACTCTGTGAACTTTATCTTTTTTCTTTTGTGGTCTGCATTTACAGCGGCAACAACTGCAACTGTAGCTGCTGATACTGCAACCAATGCACCGAGCATACACAAAACTGTATTTTTCATAATCATTTATCTCCTTCTCCGCATGAATTATATATTATACCAATCCGTAAATCTGCGGAATATCTGCGGATTTAAAAGCCTGTACAGTAATTATAGCATATTATATTTAAATTTTCAACTGTTTTATATATTTTTTGTTAAAAACATTGCAATCGACAGTGCAGTTATTGGTGCAGTTTCACATCTGAGAATTCTTTTTCCGAGCCATACGGGGATTATGCCCATTGATTTGGCATATTCTGCCTCCTCCTCATCAAAACCGCCCTCACTGCCGACCATTATGGAAATATTCTTTGCCTTTTCAATTCCGGTTTCGGAAAAATGCACTCCGCCGTTTTCGTATAGTATAACCGCACAGTCATCATTACGCATAATGTTTACAGCGTCTTTGAATGTCATCATATGGGAAATATTCGGGATAATCCCTCTGCCCGACTGCTTTGAAGCCTCATGAGCGATTTTTTCAAGCCTTATAAGCTTTCTTGAAAAATCTTTTTCACTTGGACGTGAAACGCATCTTCTTGTCAGCACAGGGACTATTGAGGATACACCGAGTTCAACTGATTTCTGAATAATAAATTCAAGCTTATCGGATTTTGGCAGAGCCTGATAGAGAGTTATATTGACATCTGGTTCAGCCTGACAGCGTTCAGCGGATATTATGCTTAATGTCACAGTATCCTCGGTCATGGAATATATACTGCACAGATAGTCAACGCCCTTGCAGGTTACAGTGAGTTCCTCGCCGATTTTCATACGCAGAGAACGACCGATATGTCTTGCATTGTCGCCGGTAACGGTAATAAAGCTGTCTGTTTCCGAAACAGGTAAAAAAAATCTTGGCATAGGATAATTCTCCTTTATAATTATTATGTCAAGAATATTTTAACATACAGCTGATTAAAAATCAAGCCAGCTTTTTTGAAAAAAAGCTGGGCAAAAAACTTTTGCTTTCGTTCCTTTTCTTTATTTGTGCATTTTTTACCTACCCGACCGCTTTTATGCTGATATATGGTTATAAGTCAGGTAAGTTCATATTATTGACTCTCACAAAGAAAAATATTGCCTAAACACCGTAGGCGGCAACTTGCCGTTTAATCCTTCGCTGATACTCTTGCAACGCTTATAACTCCCTGACGGTTTAATAAATCCGTGTCAGCATATCCCTTATCGGTCAATTCCTCCAGTACATTCCATATGCTTTTCCCGATAGCATTTCCGCTTTCCGATTTTATTTTTATAATTCCTGCAAGCCTGTCGCAGTCGGCATCTGATATTATATCCATCGCTCTCTGCCCCGATATGAAACGGCATGACGGCGGTATATCATTGCTTTTTATAAGGCTCTCAAGCAGTTTAATATTATCCTCTGCCGATGATATAAGCATTTCCATATGACCGGTAAAAAAATATTTTGCCTGTTGCTGTTGTGCGTCGTCAAGAGCCATGAAAAAATCTTCACCGTTTCCAAAATAGGTTTCCTCATCATCAAACACTCTCACTGCAACAGATAAGTTTCCATCTCTTTGAGTTTCAACCGCAACTGCCTGCACAAATGCCCTTTCACGAACTTCTTTCCTTGAACTGCACCCTGTAAAAACAGTTATGCAGAGTATTATCATAAGCACATTAACCATGACTTTTCTCATCATTCCCATCACTTCCAATCATAATAAATGGTACAGCAATATAAAGAATTCCCGTCAGTACAGTCCATATAACGCTTTCAATATCGGGCATACAGCTGAAAAGGAATGACAGCAGAAGCATTACCACAACTGCGGCTATTTCGTTATATTTAAAATTGGGGAGCAGTGTTCTGATAAGCATTGAAGCGATTGTTATATATATCGTTATGCTGACGGTGCATAATATCGCAAGGAGAATTATATACAAGCCGTCTGCACGCTGTACGGCAAATGGCTGAGATATTGAGCCGAGTGTGAAAAACGGAAAATCAAACATTCCCGATAAGCTTCCGAGTACAGCTGTTCCTGTAAATGAGATTATTTCCGCAATTATAAGCTTTGCACCGATAAATCCGTATGCAGATTTTGCATGATTTTTTTCTGTATTTCCGAAAAGTATGAATATTACTGCAAGTTCACTGCTGTATATAAAATCCGATATGCCTGACTGAAGTATTCCGTATGGTTTTTGCCATACAAAATTGCTCATATCGAATTTTGAATATGCACCTGCAAACAGTATTATGACCGATACAATAAACAGTGCGGATATTATGACAGAAACTCTTGCAACAGATTTTAGTCCGAGCATTGATGAATAAAGGCATACTCCTGCCGCCAAGAGCAGAGCAAGTATTTTCCATCTGACAGGGAAACGCATTTCCTCTGATACAGCACTGAATTCAGAAAATGCATATCCGCCATACAGCAGAAAATATGCCGTATAAAGCCATAATACCCACTTTGGAATGGTCTGTATACTGAAATTCCTGCGTTTATTTAGGTAAAGCACAGGGAATATGAGAAATGCCTGAATAACTGCGGAAATAAATATTCCTGTCATCTGACCTGCTGAATATGCAGACTGACTGCAAATCATGCCGAATGAGCTTACAATCAGCAGTATTGCAAATAGCTGTCCGCCGCTTATTTTAACCATAATATTTACACCGCCTTTGGTTTTGATTATAAGTAATATAAAAATAGTCGGCTTTATGCCTTATAAAAATTTTCGGATAGGTAAAAAATGCACTAATAAAGCAAAGTAACGAAACTAAAAGTTTTTGCCCAGCTTTTTTCAAAAAGCTGGTGGGGTCAAGGGGC
>JBJEQS010000098.1:0-3257 GCA_051881875.1 Oscillospiraceae bacterium | reverse complement strand
CCCAGCTTTTTTTCAAAAAAGCTGGTGGTTTCCAAAGGCAGAGCCTTTGGTCGCTCGAACGAGCGAAACGGGGGTGCGGGGGCGGCAGCCCCTGCCTTTAAAGGCGTTTAAAAAAGTTTTTTGGCAACCTTTTTATAAAAAAAGGTTGGGCGGCTTTCAGCCGCTTGATGAAATTTTCAGTAAACTATAACGGGCGACCAATGGTCGCCCCTACAAAAATAATCCATCGAACTCACGTTAATTTATCGAATTCATGTTGAAAAAGGAGCTGATATTATGAAAACTGCTATATTATGCCGCTTATTGCTTTTTACAGCAGTATTTTCACTTATACTGCCCCTTTTGTGCGGATACGATATTCATGGCGAAACCATTGAATATAATCCGTATATGTCATACAGCGATTACTATGAAAAATACCTTGAATATCCCGAAGCAGATTCAGAAATCATTATCAATGCCGCTGATTATACAGATATATCCGAGGATAATTTTTCGGTCGGAACATTCTGCGGAAAGGATAATGTTCTGATATGGGACAGTATTTCAGGAAGCATTTCATATGATATAAATGCGGAAAACAGCGGCTTATACTCAGTATATATTTCATACTGTGCAATGGAGTCAGGACTTTCCGAATGTGAGCTGTCAATGTCTGTTGACGGTTCAGTGCCGTATGATGCGGCATCACGCATAATCCTTAATAAAACATGGGTAAATAATTCCGAGCCGTCATACGATATATACGGAAATCAGATACACCCGTCACTCACCCAGTCGGAAATGTGGAAAACTTCATATTTTACGGACAGTGACGGACTTTTCAGCGAACCGCTTGTAATATATCTTGAAAAAGGTCTGCATACAATAACATTTTCCTCAGAAAAGGCATATCTTGCAATAGAATATATTTCACTGAAAAATCCGGAAAAACTCTCTGATTATAAGGATTATGCGGCTGAATATGCTGATAAATCCGATAATTCAGCAGATGCACTGATACGCATTGAGGGAGAAAATATATATTCTGCCTCTGATTCAGTGCTTTATCCGACATATGATAAAAATGATGTAATGTGCTCACCGTCAAATCCTGTTAAAACAGTTTTCAACACTATCGGTGATGAAATGTGGAAAAAATCATTCCAGTCGGTCACATGGGAATTCACAGCAGAAAATGACGGCTTTTATAAGTTTGGAATAAAGTATAAACAGGACGAAATGCGTGGAGTATGTACATACAGACGAATATATATTGACGGAAAAGTGCCGTTCAGCGAATTTGATTCGGTATCATTTCCGTATACATCAGACTGGAAGCTTATGCAGATATATGATGATAATTCCGAAATATCAGTATATCTTGAAAAGGGTACTCACACCATAACACTTGAAGCAATACCGTCATATACAGGCGATGCAATGCGTTCACTTGACGGAATTATAGATGACATTAACGAATATTACAACAGAATTATAATGATTACGGGGACAAGTCCTGATAAATACACAGATTACTATGTGCATGAAAAAATTCCCGAGCTTACCGATAAGCTTGCTGAATTCTCGGCAGAATTAAAGGAAATACGTCAGAATATCGAAAATTTATCAGGTTTCAAAGGTTCAGAAGCCGCACAGCTTGAAAAAATGTACATTATTCTTGATAAATGTACTGCAAAGCCTTTGAGAATTCCCGAATATGTTCCTCAGCTGAAAGATAATATATCTTCACTGTCATCATGGAGCAGGAGTTTCAGAGAACAGCCGCTTGAAATTGATTATATTGAAATTGCCGCAAAGGAAAGCGATTTTTCAAAGATAAAAGGGAATATATTTCAGAATTTAGCATTTATGATAAAATCATTTTTCGGCTCATTTTTCAACAATTACAGCATATTATCGGATAATAAAGCGGAGGATACGCTTGAAGTATGGGTTTGTCTTGGACGTGACCAGACGCAGATTGTAAAGGAACTTGCAGACTCTGATTTTTATGATAAGTATGGAATAAATGTAAATGTAAATCTTGTGCAGGGTACAATCCTTGAAGCGTGTATGACGGGAAAATCTCCTGATGCGGCACTGTTTCTCAACAATGAATTTCCGCTTAATCTTGCTGTGCGTGACCTTACGGTGTGTCTGTCGGATTTTGAGGATTATGATGAGGTTGCGGAGCGTTTTACAGATAATGCGGATTTACAGTATACATGGAATGACGGTGTATATGCACTTCCAGTATCGCAGTCATGGGCAATGATGTTTTACAGAAAGGATATACTGTACAGTCTTGGAATTAATTCCCCTCCTGAAACATGGGATAATCTTGTTGATATTCTGCCGGCATTGCAGAGAAATCATATGTCAGCAGGACTTGTACTGCCGTATACGGACATATCAGCCGCAACGGAAACGGGGCATACATATGCCGCACTGCTTTTGCAGAATGGCATACCATATTATAATCAGGAAAGAACGGCTTCATCATTTGATGATACAAGAGCATTGCAGTTGTTTGAATTCTGGACGGAATTATATACAAAATACGGTCTTGAGCAGTCATATGATGCATTCAGCAGATTTCGCACAGGCGAATATCCTGTGCTTATAGCGGATTATTCATTTGCAAATCAGCTTTATGCCGCCGCCCCCGAAATAAACGGATTATGGGAATTTACAGATATTCCGGGGACTGTACAGCCTGATGGTTCTGTATGCCATGCAGTAAATTCAACGCTTAATGCAGGAGTTATATTCAAGGACAGCGAGTATAAGGAAAATGCATGGCTTTTCTTAAAATGGTTTACCTCGGAGGAGATACAGACCGAATACTCCAGAAGAATTGAGGGAATATCGGGGAAAATGGGAAGATTTACACCATCAAATACAGCCGCACTTGAAAATATGTCATGGTCGGGAAATGAACTTGAAAGGCTTATTCATCAGCGTAATCAGATTGAGGAAATACCTGTTATACCGGCATCATATTCCGTTACAAGAAATATCATGAATGCATTCAGAGAGTCGGTGAATAACGGAAGCAATCCATACAGTACACTTATGATTTACAATAATGATATAAATGCTGAGATAACAAGGAAAAGCGGCAAGTTGCGGCGAGTCGCCGCCGCCAATTTTCAGTATTATGTTTATTTTGCGGTCGAGCCATAAGAAAAATTTTATAAGTAAATAAGGCAACGAAACCAAAAGTTTTTGCCCAGCTTTTTTCAAAAAGCTGGCGGCGAGTCGCCGCCTCCGGT
>JBJEQS010000097.1:0-14129 GCA_051881875.1 Oscillospiraceae bacterium | reverse complement strand
TAAAATTGTATTATCTATTGACAAATTTGTAAAAATCATATAAAATAATAGTAAACATTATAAAATAAATATGGAGGATTTGTAAAATGGACTTTAATAACCTTAAACTTACTGACCTTATTGACGTAAAAACATTGCAGGAAATTCAGGACGGATTTTCAAATGCTACAGGCATGGCTGCACTGATTGTTGATACTGATGGAAACGAAATTACCAGAGGAAGCAACTTTACCGATTTCTGTATGCAGTATACAAGAAAATCACCCGAAGGCTGCCGCAGATGCGAAAAATGCGATAAACAGGGCGGAGAAAATACTATGCGTACGGGGCGTTCATCCGCTTACTACTGTCATGCCGGTCTTATGGACTTTGCTGCTCCTATTATGGTAAATAATGTACAGATAGGTTCATTTATCGGCGGTCAGGTTCTTCCTGTTCCGGCTGATGAAAATAAATTCAGGGCATATGCAAATGAAATTGGTGTAAATCCCGATAGTTATGTAAATGCCGTAAGAAAAGTAAATATAGTCCCGAAGCATCAGATTGAAAAATCTGCTGAATTCCTTTTTATAATATCAAATGTTCTTTCAGAAATCGCTCTCAGCAAATATGAAACTGCTGAAAACAGCAACAGACTTTCAGAAATAAATAATGATATTTTCAGTAAAATAAACAAGGCAGAAGAAATTGTTGCAAGCAATCTGGCAAATATGCAGAAGCTCCATGATGAATTTGCTGAACTCGAAAAAATCGCTAAGAAATCAGTAACAGAAGTTAATTCAACAAATGAAACCGTAAAGATTATTCAGGATATTGCTATGAATACAAGAATACTCGGATTTAATGCATCTCTTGAAGCTGCAAGAGCAAAGGAAAGCGGAAAAGGTTTCGGCGTAATTACTCAGGAAATAAGAACTCTTGCTGAAACAAGCAAGGAATCCGCTGATAAAATTGAAAATGCAATGAAATCACTTTCGGATTTTACCAAACAAATAGACAAACAGATTAAAAACACTGAAATCATTGTAAATGAATGCAAAGAAAATATTGAGGAATTCTCAAACATTCTCAAAAATATGTTCAATTAATTTTAATACAAAAATATTTTTGTCATATGATACTGAATTTATAGTTTAAACAGATAATATCCTGCAATGCAAGAATAATTTCTGCATTGCAGAGAATTTTTTTAATTATTTATACTCATCTCAGTATACAATTATTTGTCTGATAGGTTGCATAAAATATGATTTGTTAATAAATTTGATATTTTTTTCATTTTCTCTTGACAAATCTCTTTCTTTATTGTATACTTATAAAGTAATATGCCGCTGTGGTGGAATAGGCAGACACAAGGGACTTTGATGTTTGTACGCATAGCAATGTGCGTCTGAGTTTTTTTCTCAGAGAGTGCCCACAGAGAAATCTGTGGAGTAGAAGTCGGCTAAAACGGCGAAGGCACAAACAGAACGCCGTGCTAACCCGTCAGGGTGAGTGTAGAGACCTTACACCGACTACCTAAGTCCGAAAGGATATGGTAAAGACCAAGTCCAGACTACAACACACGCTTTGTGTGGCTATGGTAACATAGAGTAGTACGAAAATCCCTCGCTGGCGACAGCGTACCGGTTCAAGTCCGGTCAGCGGCATCATCTTCAAGGCACGAGTTAGTTCTCGTGTCTTTGTTTTTTATAACGAAATCATCGGTGACAAAATTAGAAGTGATAAGTTTGCCGTAGTTGTCCCTGTACACAAAAACTTCGTATGTGCGGCTTAAAGCCGCACAAACTTTTTTGTGAGGAAAAGTTTGACAAAAAACTCTTTTAAACGATTGAGATGAACTTTCTGATTTATCATAATCAATTGAGTTCTTTTCATATGCAGTAAGAACAAATAAGCATATCAACAAAAGAAACAGATATTTAACTTTCATGCAAGCTGACCACTTTCTCTATGTTGCCAAAACAATAATTCTGCCGGCGTGAAAATGACATTTTTATTTTTACAACAATCTGAAAAAATTTCGTTTGCACTCAATTGCATTTTCTTTTCTCAGTTTGCTTATTTCCGCAGACAGTCCGCTTCTGTCAATCTCAAGAAAATCCGCAAGTTCCTGTCTATCATATGGAATGGTAAAGCTTCTGCCATACTTCTTTGCCTGCATCAGCAGATAGGTCATCAGCTTTTCCCTTGTGGTACGTTTAGATATAATCTCAATTTTCTGATTTAAAAGTAAATTTTTTGCGGCAATTTCTTTCATAAGATTAAAAATCATTCTGCTGTGAAATTCGCAGGCATTGCAGCATGGCCGTAACATTTTCCGGCTGTCTATCAGCATAACCTCACAGTCTTTTTCAGCAATCACATTCACAGGAATGGATTTTGTTTCTGTACAGGCAAAAGATTCTCCAAAAATCTCTGACGGTTCAATGGTTGTAACAATACTCCTGTTCCCATAAAAATCTACACGAACGATTTGTACTGTTCCGGACAGCATTATTCCAATATGAGATGCAGTTTCACCTTCAGTAAATATATTTTGATTTTTAGTATATAACCGCACTTCTGCTCCAAGACAACTCAGCATTGCCGTAATATTTTCATTTTCCATATTTTTAAACAGCCTGCATTTATTGAGCGTTTCCATATATTTCTTCATGATAAATCTCCGATTGTTGAAAATTCAACATACTTTTTTCTTTGATTATACTATAATTAATTCACAAGGTCAAGAAAAAAACAACGGAGGTTTTGTTATGATACGAAAAATTATAAAAATTAATGAAGAAAAATGCAATGGCTGCGGTGCTTGTGCCGCTGCCTGCCATGAAGGTGCAATCGGAATGGCGGACGGAAAGGCAAAGCTGCTTCGTGAGGATTACTGTGACGGTTTAGGTGACTGTCTGCCTGCTTGTCCCACCAATGCAATCACTTTTGAAGAACGTGAAGCATCTGCCTACAATGAAGCGGCTGTGCTTGCGGAAAAAGCAAAAAAATCGTCGGAGGTACTCCCTTGCGGTTGCCCCGGCACAAAGTCCAAATCTATTAAAAGAGATGAAAATGTATCAGTTCCTGACCGTTCGACATCTGTCAGCCAGCTTGCCCAGTGGCCAGTGCAAATTAAGCTTGTGCCTGTGAATGCACCTTATTTTGAAGGTGCAGACCTTCTTATAGCAGCAGACTGTACAGCTTACGCCTACGGCAGATTTCATGAGGATTTCATCAAAAACAGAATCACGCTGATTGGCTGTCCAAAGCTGGATGAGGGCGACTATGCTGAAAAACTGACGCAAATTATCGCAAACAACAATATCAAAAGCCTGACTATTGTTCGTATGGAAGTGCCATGCTGCGGCGGTATCGAAAATGCGGCAAAGCGTGCATTACAGGCAAGCGGACAGTTTATTCCATGGCAGGTTGTCACAATTTCTACAGACGGAAAAATCATGGATTAAAGGAGTATGATTATGAAAAATAAGATGTTTTGTTTTCAGTGTGAACAGACTGGTTGCGGAGGCTGTACAGGAAGTGCAGGTGTCTGTGGAAAAAAATCCGATACAGCAAAATTACAGGACAAACTGACAGGAGCACTTATTGGTCTGGCACGTTCATCGGAGGGGAATGAATACCTGATAAACAGCAATACTTATAAGCTATTCATTGAGGGACTGTTTACAACACTTACCAACGTGAATTTTGACGATAATGCTATTTTGAATCAGATAGAACAGGTGCATATGGAGAAGTCAAGATTTATTTTGAATTGCTGTGGCTGTGCTTCACCATGCGGCAAAAATACTGATTATGATATGAGCGAGCTTTGGAATGCGGACGAAAATATCCGTTCTTTGAAATCACTGATTCTTTTTGGACTGCGAGGTATGGCGGCTTATGCTTATCATGCAATGGTACTGGGCTATACAGACGATGAGGTGAACCATTTCTTCATTGAGGGGCTTTTTAAAATCGGTCTTGATTTAACAATGGAAGAATTGCTTCCTGTTGTGATGAAAGTGGGAGAAATCAACCTGAAATGTATGGATTTGCTTGACAAAGCAAACACTGAAACATATGGAAATCCCAAACCTGTAACCGTTCCGCTGAAAGTGGAAAAAGGTCCGTTTATTGTAGTTTCAGGGCATGACCTTAGAGATTTGCAGCTTCTTCTGGAGCAGACCAAGGGCATGGGAATAAACATTTACACCCATGGAGAAATGCTGCCAGCCCATGCTTATCCAAAGCTGAAAGCATATCCTCATCTCAGGGGCAATTTCGGTACGGCGTGGCAGAATCAGCAGAGAGAATTTGACAGTATTCCTGCACCTGTTTTGTTTACAACCAACTGCATCATGCCGCCAAAGCCAAGCTATGCCGACAGAGTTTTCACAACAGAAACAGTTGCATTTCCCGACACAGTTCATATTGGAGAGGACAAGAATTTCAGTCAGATTATTGAGAAAGCACTGGAACTTGGCGGATATGATAAGGATATGGAGTTTATTGGCATCAATGGCGGAAAACAGGTAACAACGGGTTTCGGACATCATGCGATACTGTCAAATGCCAATAAAGTTATTGAAGCTGTAAAATCGGGAGCGATTAAACACTTCTTCTTAGTAGGCGGCTGTGACGGTGCGAAAGCAGGCAGAAACTATTATACCGAATTTGTAAAGAAGACTCCAAAAGACACAGTTGTGCTGACTCTTGCCTGTGGGAAATATCGTTTTAACGACCTCAATTTAGGTGAAATAGGAGGACTTCCGAGATTAATGGATATGGGACAGTGCAATGATGCATACGGTGCAATCAAGGTTGCGACTGCTCTCGCAGAAGCTTTTGAATGCGGAGTAAATGAACTGCCACTGTCATATGTTCTGTCATGGTATGAGCAGAAAGCAGTTTGTATTCTGTTAACACTGCTTCATCTTGGAATTAAAAATATTCGTCTTGGTCCATCGCTTCCTGCGTTTCTTTCAAAAGATGTGCTGGCGTTTCTTGTGGAGCATTATGGAATTGCTCCGATTACGACACCGGAAAATGATTTGAGTACTTTGATGAAATAATATCTGACAATACATCAAAAAAGCTTGCTTGTGAAAAAAATTCAGGCAAGCTTTTTTATTCTGCTTAATTGCAGAGAATTTTTTCAGTGTCCTCTGTGATTTGCTCCGGTGTTAGTCGGTTCTGATACATAATTTCTTCTGCTTTATACCGGTCAAGAAATTCTTTTTTCAATCCGTAATTCAGCACTTTCACATCAGAAGTGCCATAGAATCTTGCAATCTTTTCCCCGAATCCGCCGTCCAGAATGCCGTCTTCCAGTGTAATTACAAGTTTGTGGTTCTTTTTCAGTTCGGTAAGCAATTTCTCGTCCAGACCGGTGATAAAGCGTGGATTGATAAGTGTAGGTGTAATACCTGTTTTTTCAGTAATTGTCTTTGCGGTTTGTTCACCGAGCTGAAAGAAATCACCAAGTGCAAGAATGGCTATTTTGCTGCCATTCTGCTTTACCTGATACTTGTTTAAATCATTGTAATCGGCATCTGCCTGTTCACTGTCAGAAATAACACCGTTACATGGTACACGAATCGCCACAGGATACTGATTCTGCTCTATGCTCCAGTTAAGCATGGCGAAATATTCTTCCTTGCTGGTCGGTGCAAGATATACCATTCCCGGAATATTTGATATAAGCGGAATATCATAAATTCCAAGATGCGTGATGTCACTCATACCTAAAACAGATGCGGTGTAAATCAGGATAGTCGCCGGACTTTGATTAATACACATATCCTGGGATAGCTGGTCAAAGGTACGCTGAATAAAACTGCTGTATGTTGCAAATACCGGCTTTCCGCCTGCTGCTGCAATACCGGAAGAAAATGCGACGGCGTGTTCCTCGGCAATGCCTACATCAACAAATTGTTTGCCAGCCGCCTTTCGCTTTTTTTCGGTGAATCCCATTACTGTTGGAACTGCGGCTGTTACAGCAACAACTTTCGGGTCATTTTTCATTTTTTCAAGCAGAAAGTCTGCGGTCAGTATGCCGTAATCCTCGCCGTCAAAGGAGATGGTTGGTCTTCCGGTTTCAATATCGAATGGCATACACCAGTGCCAGTTTTCTTTGTTTTTCTCTGCCAGTGCATAGCCTTTGCCCTTTTGTGTTACCATATGCACTACAACCGGATGGTCAATATCCTTTACTTCCTGCAAAGCTGAAATCATAGCAGAAATGTTATTGCCATCCGGAACAAAACGATAGTCCAGTCCAAAGGCATGAAATAAATTGCATGAGCTTTCACCATTGGTTTCACGCAGTTCTTTCAGATTCTGATACAAACCACCATGATTTTCTGCAATTGACATATCATTATCATTGACAAGAATGATAAAATTGCTTTTCAGTTCTGATGCAAAGTCCAGTCCCTCCAATGCTTCGCCTCCGCTGAGGGAGCCATCGCCGATAACAGCAATGACATTACCGCTTTCTTCCGACAAATCCCTTGCCTTGGCAAGACCTGACGCAAGACTTACAGAAGTTGAAGTATGACCAATATTAAAGAAATCATGCTCGCTTTCTGCCGGATTTGTATAGCCGGACACATCATCATATTGCTTTTCATTCAAAAATGCATCTTTTCTGCTGGTTAGCATTTTATGGCAATAACTTTGGTGAGAAACATCAAAGACGATTTTATCCTTTGGCGAATCAAATACATAGTGCAAAGCAATAGTTGCCTCCACCATGCCAAGATTCGGACCGCAATGTCCGCCATGTTTGCTCAATTTCTGAATGAGGGCGGTACGCATTTCCTCAGCCAGTGTGAGAAGTTCATCCTTTTTCAGATTTTTCACATCTGCCGGTGAATTAATTTTTTCTAAATACATAGATTTCTCCTATTCCCAGGTTAGTTTTCCTGTTTTAACTGCAATTTCATATCGTCCGATTTTATAATTCAATCGTTCAAGTGTTTTATCAATTTTCTCTTTCTGCTCCATCAGGAGTTCTCTTTGCTCCGTTAGAAGCTGCAACCTTGCCGGAATGGTATCATCTCCCTCCTGTGTCAGCTTTACATATTCAATCATAGCTTCCACCGGAAGTCCGGCACTTCGCATACATTTGGCAAGCTCTACCCAGCCTAAATCCTTTTCATGATAATCCCGTATGCCGCTTGCTGTACGGGTAACCGGCGGTATCATTCCAACACGCTCATAATAACGCAGTGTGTCCTGAGATATATCAAATTTTTCACTGACTTCTTTAATAGTCATTTTTTCACCTCCACTGTTTTTCATTTCTTTCATTATAAGCCATGGAGTTAACTTAAAGTCAATAGCTTTTTATGTATTTCTGTTAACTGCACAAAATAATAGTGCTTAGTATATGCAAACTGCTGAGTTACGGAAAATTTCATAAAAGATGTTGACAAGATGTCAGAATGTAGGTATTGCAAAATATGCATCAGCGAAAAATCTGTATTTTCAGGTTTTTTGCTGCTGTTTTTTATGATAAAATGCGTTTTTATTAATTTTTAATAAAATGGTTGAAAAATATTATAAAATATGTTACAATAATATTTATATAGTTAATGCGGCTTTTATTTACCGTATAATATCAGAAAGGAGATGTAGGAAATGTTTTTTCAGAAAGACATTGAAACAATGCCAAGACAGGAAATCGAGAAATTACAGCTTGAACGCCTTAAAAAACTCGTTGATTACTGTATGAACAACATTCCATTCTACAATAAACGCCTTACAGAAGCCGGCGTTACATCCGATAAAATTAAAACACTGAGCGATATTCAGTATATACCTTATACCACAAAAGCTGATATACGAGATACATATCCATTCGGTCTTTTCGGACAGCCTATGAAAAATATCGTGCGTATCCATGCATCAAGCGGTACAACGGGTAAGCCTACAGTTGTAGGATATACAAAAAAAGACCTTGACATATGGAGCGACTGTATGGCAAGACTTTGCGTTGCCGCAGGTGCTACTGATGAGGATATAGTTCAGATTGCATTCGGATATGGTCTTTTCACAGGTGCTTTAGGACTTCATTACGGTCTTGAAAAAATAGGCTGTACAGTAGTTCCGACATCAAGCGGAAATACTGAAAAACAGATTATGCTTATGCAGGATTTCCAGACAACTGCTCTCGTTTCAACACCGTCATATGCTCAGTATATCGGCGAAAAAGCAAGAGAAATGGGCGTAATTGACAATATAAACCTCAAACTCGGTCTTTTCGGTTCGGAAGGCTGTACAGAGGAAATGCGTTCACAGATTGAAAAAACTCTCGGACTTTTCGCAACAGATAACTATGGCATGAGTGAGCTTATGGGACCCGGTGTATCGGGTGACTGCGAATTCAGAGAGGGTATGCATATCAATGAAGACCATTTCCTTGCGGAAATTATCGACAGCAATACAGGAGAGGTTCTTCCTAAGGGTTCACAGGGTGAACTTGTTATTACAACGCTTACCAAAGAGGGAATTCCTATGCTCCGTTACAGAACAAAGGACATCACTCAGATTAATTATGAGCCTTGCAAGTGCGGAAGAACTTTTGCAAGAATGGCTAAAATCAAGGGCAGAAGCGATGATATGCTCAAGATAAGAGGTGTAAATGTATTCCCGTCACAGATTGAAAGCGTACTCATGGGATTTGATAAGATTGCACCGCATTATCAGCTTGTAGTAACAAGAGCAAATTATTCTGACGCTCTTGAAGTAAAGGTTGAACTCGCTGACAGCTCACTCCTTGAAAATTTCTCGGAGCTTGAAAATCTCAGAAAAAATATACATCATAATCTCAAAACTGTTCTCGGAATTGATACAAAAGTATCTCTCGTTGAACATAAATCACTCGAACGTTTTCAGGGCAAGGCAAAGAGAATTCTTGACCTCAGAAACAACAAATAAAAATCCCCGAAAGGAAGTAAATTATGAAAAAGTTAATGCTTGGCAATGAGGCATTCGCAAGAGGTCTTTATGAAAGCGGATGTAAGATAGCATCAAGCTATCCGGGTACTCCGTCCACTGAAATTACAGAAGCAGTTGCAAAATATCCGGAAGTATATGCTGAATGGGCTCCAAATGAAAAGGTTGCCATGGAAGTTGCAATAGGTGCGTCAATCGCAGGTGCAAGGTCGTTCTGTGCAATGAAGCACGTTGGTCTTAATGTTGCCGCTGACCCGCTTTATACAGCATCATATTCAGGAGTAAACGGCGGTATGGTTATTGCGGTAGCTGATGACCCCGGAATGCACTCGTCACAGAATGAACAGGACAGCCGTCATCATGCAATCGCATCAAAAGTACCTATGCTTGAGCCGTCCGATTCTGCGGAATGTAAGGAATATGCAATGCTTGCGTATGAAATATCCGAAAAATTCGATACTCCTGTTATAGTAAGACTTTCAACAAGAGTATCACATTCACAGAGCAGTGTTGAAATATTCGACAGAAAAGACAATGGTCTTAAAGATTATGAAAAAAATCCTCAGAAATATGTAATGATGCCTGCATTTGCAAAGGTTCGTCATGTTGTGGTTGAGGAGAGAACAAGGAAGCTTGTTGAATATTCAGAAACATCACCGCTTAATAAGGTCGAAATAAATGATACAAAAATCGGAGTTATATCATCAGGTATTGCTTATCAGTATGCCAAGGAAGCACTGGGCAACAGCGTATCATATCTGAAGCTTGGCATGGTAAATCCTCTCCCAGAGAAAATAATAAAGGATTTTGCCGATAAATGCGATAAAATCTATGTAATTGAGGAACTTGACGGAATTATTGAAAATCACTGCAAGGCTCTCGGAATAGATGTTATCGGAAAGGAATTATTCGGATACATAGGAGAACTCTCACAGGCAATAGTTGCTGAAAAAATTCTCGGCGAAAAGAAGGAATTTTCGGTATTCCCTGAAAATATTCCTGTAAGACCTCCTGTAATGTGTGCAGGCTGTCCTCACAGGGGACTTTTCTATGTACTTTCAAAGCTGAAAGTATTCGTATCAGGCGATATCGGCTGTTATACACTTGGTGCGTCTGCTCCGCTTTGTGCAATGGACAGCACCATATGTATGGGTGCTTCAATTTCGGGACTTCACGGCTTCAACAAGGCAAGAGGTGCTGAATCAGAATGTAAATCAGTTGCAGTCATCGGTGACAGTACATTCATGCACAGCGGTATGACAGGTCTTGTAAATATCGCATACAACAATACAAATTCAACAGTTATAATCCTTGATAATTCAATCACAGGCATGACAGGACATCAGCAGAATCCAACAACGGGATATAATCTTAAAGGCGATGTTGCGGCTAAGGTTTGTCTTGAAGATTTATGCAGGGCTATCGGTATTGAAAGAGTAAGAGTTGTTGACCCTTACAATATGGCAGAAACAGAAAAGGCTATAAAGGAAGAACTTGAAGCAGCTGCTCCGTCAGTAATAATATCACGCCGTCCGTGTGCATTGCTTAAATATGTAAAGCATAAGCCGTCACTCAAGGTTGATACAGACAAGTGCAAATCATGCAAAGCTTGTCTGAAGATAGGCTGTCCTGCAATATCCATGCAGAACGGCAAGGCTTGTATCGACCATACACAGTGTGTAGGCTGTGGTATATGTCAGGAAATGTGCCATTTTGATGCAATCGGAGGTAATGAATAATGACAAAATCTGTAATGATAGTCGGAGTCGGCGGACAGGGTTCTCTGCTTGCTTCAAGAATACTCGGAAATGTGCTTCTTTCACAGGGCTTTGATGTAAAGGTAAGCGAAGTGCATGGTATGTCACAGCGTGGCGGTTCTGTTGTAACATATGTAAAATACGGTGAAAAAGTAAATTCTCCTGTTATTGAAAAAGGGGAGGCAGATGCTGTAATCTCATTTGAACAGCTTGAAGCGGCAAGATGGGTTTCATATCTCAAAAAGGGCGGTCATCTGATAACATCACTTCAGACAATCGACCCTATGCCTGTAATAACAGGTACAGCCTCATATCCTGATGATATAACAGGCAAGCTCTCTGCAATGGGCATTGATGTAACAGCAGTTGATGCATTGAAACTCGCTGAACAGGCAGGAACATCAAAGGCGTCAAATGTTGTGCTTATGGGAGTATTGTCGGTTAAGATAGGCTTTGACAGGGAAGTATGGGAAAAGGCTCTTGAGGAATGTGTTCCTGCAAAATTCCTTGAACTTAACAAGAAAGCATTTGAACTCGGAAGAAAAGCCGCTGAATAATAATTATCGGAGGAAATTGTCATGGGTGCATGGGGATTTGGTGTTTTCGATAATGACTCGTCATGCGATTTTGTTATGGAATTAAGCGAGTCTGAAAATACAGCAGGTGATATAAAGAATATTCTTGATAAAATCATAAATGAAAAAGAATATATTGAACTGGATACAGCAGCGGCAGCATGGGTGTGCATATGCATTATCGACCAGAAGATAAACAATATTGAATATGACTGTCCCGATATTGAGTATGATGATATTATAGAACGTACAGATGTTTCTGAACTCGCTGATTTGAAAAATTCAGCAGTAACGGCTGTTGACTGTATTCTTTCGGATATATCCGAATTGAAAGAACTTATTGAAGAATGTGAGGAGAATGACTATAAAGTATGGAAAAACTCACTTCTTGAAATAAAGAAAAGATTATCAGATTAAGAAAAGGAGTTGATTATTATGTTAATCAAACAGATTTCAATTTTCGTTGAAAACAAGCAGGGAAGACTTTCAGCAATTCTCAATATTCTCAGAGATAATGATATTGACATAAGAGCATTATCAATTGCTGATACAATGGATTTCGGCATATTAAGACTTATTGTAAACAATTATGACAAAGCTTATGAAGTGCTTAAAAACCATGAATGTACAGTAACAGTTACAGATGTTATAGGTGTAGGCATAAGCGATGAGCCGGGCGGACTTTCAAAAGTTATGGAAATGCTCGACCAGAATCAGATTAATATTGAATATATGTATGCATTTATCACTGAAAACAATGGAACAGCCAATGTTATATTAAGAGTGGAAGATAATGACAAGGCAATAGGTGTACTTACAAGAAATAATGTAAGAGTGCTTACTACTGAAGAAGTTCAGAAATAGCAAATTGATTAATCAGAAATAGTTAATGGCGGATATTTCTCTGAGATATATCCGCCGGAATTTTTCAATATAATAAAAATGGGAGGTTATTTATGAGTATAAAATCCAGAATTACAGCCTTTGTTACTTCCGTTTGTATGGTATCAGGTTTAGCAGTATCTTCATGCGTTGAAAATGTCAGTGCTTTAAATGCAGAAGACAAGTTAAATCCAATGCCTTTTGATATATCATATAAAATAAACAACAATCTTAAATCGTTGAATACATTGCTTTATTCATCTTATAATTCTCAAATTCCTCATTATGATTTTGATTTTTCAGATATGCCGGGTTTATACGAACATTATGATACATTGGAATTTGATGCAATTTATGAAAAAGCTATGGCATTGGTTGAGGAAAATGCTGATTTTTCTGAAATATCAGATGCAATTGATGATATGTACGGAGAACTTATTTATACAGCTTCAATGTATGGAATAGCTAATGTTCTTTTTTATTCTGATACAAGCAGTTCAGAATATCAGCAGGAAATGAATTATACATATAATTTATATAATTCAATCAGAATCAGTATATACCAATTTATCAGAACACTTGCAGCATCAGATACTTATTATGATATAATGGTTGCTGAACTCGGTCAGCAGACTGTTGATTCTTATCTGAGTGATGAGGACATCTCTGAAGATGAGAAAGTTTATATGGAAAAGATAAATTCTTTGCAATCCGAATATTATTCGCTGGTGAATTCGGGTGCGTCTGAAGAAGAATTTGCAGAATTGTATCTTGAATCTGTAAAACTTAATAATGAGTATGTTGGCTTATATGGTTATGACAACTATCTGGACTATGCATATGATGGATACATCAGGAATTATACAACTAATGATGCAATGATGCTGTGCGATACAATTGCAGAAAATATAACGCCTGTTTTCTGTGAAATGCGGGATGAATGTATCAGTGATGAAAATTATTTTAACCATATAGCTCAGAAATTTACATCTGATGAAATTCTTGATATAGTTGATACATATACCATGGAAATGTCAACTGAAATAAATGATGCATATAAATACATGAAAAAAACAAATGCATATTCAATAGAATATGCCGAAAATACATCAAGGCTTGATGGTGCTTTTACTATATATCTTACGGGATTTGATGTTCCATATATTTTCTCTACACTTAATGGCAATGTCGATGATATGAGTACTATTATTCATGAATTCGGGCATTACAATGAATTTTATCAGTCAGGTCAGGGCGGTGATTCGATTGATATATCTGAAATATCTTCTCAAGGTCTTGAACTGCTTTATTTAAATTATTATTCTGAAATTTTTGGAGATGAATTTGAAAACATAGCAATTAAAAATCAAATGACAAAAATGTTGTGGAGTCTTGTTTCAGGTTCACTGATTTCGGATTTGGAAATTCAGGTATATGAAAATCCTGATATGAGTGCTGATGAACTTATAAGTCTTTATGATGATATTGAAAAGAAATATATTGGAAGCAACGGCAACCTTGAATGGTATAATGTAAGACATATATTTGAAACTCCGGGATACTATATTTCATATGCGGTATCTGCCGCCGTAGCTTTTGAATTATGGAATACTTCGACTTATGATTATGACAAGGCAGTTTCTGATTATATAGAATTAACTTCTACAGCAAGTCAGTTTGATATTGAGGAAACATTATCAAAAGCCGGTATGGATAACATATTTGAAAGCTCTGCTATAAAGAATATTGCCTCTGCAATTGACAAAAATTATCTGAATTCCGAACTTTCAGGAAATGAATATGACATAAATCAGGATGGAGAAGTAACATCAGAGGACGCATATTTAATACTTCTTTGTGTAGTCGGCAAAACGGAGTTAACTGATGAGCAGAAAGCCATTGCTGATACAAACGGCGATTCAGATATAACAGCTTATGATGCACTTGCTGTACTCAGAAAAGT
>JBJEQS010000096.1:0-3286 GCA_051881875.1 Oscillospiraceae bacterium | reverse complement strand
GGACACTGTTTAGTTGCGGGAGCTGGATTTGAACCAACGACCTTCGGGTTATGAGGAATTTACGCTAAGATTTTTGATGTTTCTCATCATACCCAATACGTTCGCAAATGCCTGTTCTACGTTGTTTTATTGAAATTACCATTACTCAGATAACGCAATGTCATAGGTTTATTTGTGGTCAAAATTGGGGTCAGAAATCTATCTATATGCTTACGCAATATATTCTTGTCAATATCATTGCAAATCCATAACTATGCTATCTTACAACTTTTTCAATCTTGCAAGTATGATGTTTATCAGAGTCATAGTTGATACCGACAAGCAAGATTTCTCCTTTATAATCTTTCAAAGCATCTGCATAATCTTTTGTGAAAATCTGTTCAATTGCTTCTTCTGATGATTTCTGCTGTTTTAACTCCACAATGAATGCAGGAAGATTGCAATTCTTTCTTGGTATAAATACAAGGTCAGCAAATCCTTTTCCTGCCGGCATTTCTCTGTACATTACATAATTTTTCCTTGCTGAATAATATGCAATAGAAACAACACAGGAAAGTGAATTCTCATCGTTATATTTGAGAATTGATGTATTGTCCTGATGTGCCTGTTGCAAGGCTTCTTATTTAGTGCTTTTTTTAAAAGCCGTTATTTATCAAAAAAACACTTGACAAAAGCCAAAAATAACGATATAACGCAACACAAGAAAAAAATAAAAAGCACTATTTATATATTTCTGGGCGTTGCGCCGCTTGTTGTTATGCGTCCTTATAGGCGTTTTAAGTGCATATAATAAACTGTGGGTGCGTGTGTGTGGGTGCACCTTATTTTCGGGCTTACAAAATAAATAAATACCCACATTATACCCACAAAAACAAATAAAAACGCCCAAACAATAAAAATTGAATGGGCGCTTATAATGTCGCAAAATGCCTTAAATACAGGCTTTATTTTATTTGAAGTATCTATTTAAAAGACCTTCAAACGCCTTGCCGTGTCTTGCTTCATCTCTTGCCATTTCATGTACAGTATCATGGATAGCGTCAAGATTGAGTTCCTTAGCTCTCTTGGCAAGTTTAAGTTTTCCTTCAGTAGCACCATGTTCAGCAGCAACTCTCTTTTCAAGGTTTTCCTTTGTTGAAGCGGAAACAACTTCGCCAAGAAGTTCAGCAAATTTTGCAGCGTGTTCTGCTTCTTCATAAGCAGCCTTTTCCCAATAAAGACCGATTTCAGGATAGCCTTCTCTGTGAGCAACTCTTGCCATTGCGAGATACATTCCTACTTCTGTACATTCGCCTGAAAAATTAGCACGAAGACCATCAAGGATTTCCTGGTCTGTTACAGCCTTTGCAACGCCAACTTCATGTTCGCAGGCAAATACGAGATTGCCTTCATCTTCCTTTTTAATGAATTTTGCTCCGGGAACTCCGCACTGAGGACATTTTTCAGGTGCTGAATCTCCCTCGTGAACGTATCCGCATACTGGACATACATACTTTGCCATTTGTTTTTCCTCCGTTTTAATTATTTTTTCAAAATCTGATGCCGGATGTTTGCATAACGGACATATAAAATTTTCCGGTAATTCTTCTCCGACATATTCATAACCACATACAGTACAACGCCAGATAGTCTGACCATCTTTAGTTGTTCCTACAGCCTGTGGTTTTGGCTTAATATTATTTAAATAATATTCATAAGTTACAGACGGAACAGAGTTTAATACTTCCATATCTGTGATTTCACCAATAAACATGGTGTGAGAACCAAGGTCTTCTGTTTTATCTACTTTTACTGAAATATAAGCGTTTGTGCCTTTTGAAATGTAGTAAATACCATTAGAACCACGATTGCAGTCGGTATATGATTCAAACTTGTTTACATCATTGCCGGACTGAAAACCAAAATGCTTAAACAGCTCAAATTCAGCACTCTGACTGATGACCGAAACAGTGAATTCACCGCTTTTCTTTATCATATCATGGGTATGGTTGGATTTGTTTACACAAATGCTTAACTGATTGGGTTCAGACGCAGCCTGAATGGCAGTATTTATAATACAGCCGTTGTCTTTTTCGCAATCTTTAGCTGTCAGTACAAACAGACCATAGCTCAGCTTATATAAAGCTTTTTTATCCATAAAAATATTACTCCTTTTCTTTTTGCTGACAAGAAAGACATATTCCTTTAAAAAGAATGTCATAATCCAGAAACTGAACTCCATGAGTGTCACGAATACTTTTTTTCAGGTCGGCAACTATATCCATATCCACATCTGAAACCTCACTGCATCTTACACATCTGACATGATAATGTTCCTCGGTTGTAAAATCAAATCTGTCCGGTCCATCGGGAATTTCAACCTTTCTGATTTTGCCTTCTTCGGCTAATATTTTCAGATTTCGATAGACAGTACCTTTTCCCATATTTGGATATTCAGAATTAATCAACTTATATACATCATCAGCCGTAACATGACTTTTTATATTTCGGACTGTACGGAGAATCATTTCTCTCTGAATAGTATTACGTTTATTCATATTATCACCTTATTGGGAATTGTTCTTATTAAGTATTATATATTATTTTTATCTTGATTTCAATTGATATTCTGCATAATTTTTCGCTTTAATAATTATAGTTATTTAACAATTGGTAAATTTTTAACATGAGCTGATAGTAACTTTTATAGGGCAATCAATGGTCGCTCGCTGCGGTTTTGGGGAATTTGATTGTTTCTTTTCAGCGAATTTTGTTCGCCCAAACTTTTTTTGGAAAAAATTTGACAAAAAACTTTTTTGAAATGATTGAAGAGCGGCAACTTGCCGCAAATAAAAGCGGTCAGAGTTTTTACACTCCGACCGCAATTATTTTTCATCATGAAAAATGAAAATTTATATAAGAGAGGAAATTTATTAACCCCAAGGATTAATAACACTGCTTGAGCCGCCAGAAGTAAGCTCAGTACCGCCGGAAATTGTTCCACCTACATAGCAAATCTGAGAGCCTAATTCTGCAATCGATGTTCCTGTGATTTCGCCGCCTGTATAGAATTTGGCACTTGTATATGCATTGCAGCCTGCTGTGAGTGATGTTACACTCTTATCAGCAACAAATGAAACTATAACATTTTCACCGTCAGCAAGAGTTATTCTTGTACCTGCATTTGCAGAGCATGAGGCTGTAACTGTTGAAGCCATTTCGCTTCCGCCCATTCCTCCCATGCCGCCCAGACTGCTCTTAGATAAACAAGGAGTTCTTGAAAAATCCGAGGATTTGCCAGAAATTG
>JBJEQS010000095.1:0-3291 GCA_051881875.1 Oscillospiraceae bacterium | reverse complement strand
CAAAAAAGTTTTTTGTCAAACTTTTTCCAAAAAAAGTTTGGGCGGCTGAAAGCCGCCTAATGCCATTACCATATGAAAAGTATATTAAGAACAATGTCACCATATCTGCCTGTGCGGATTGGTGACAATGTGCTGATAAAAATATATGCGGAGGATTTTTAATGGAAAAGGAAATAGATTACAGAAATAAAAGATATGCCGAAAGACCTGAATTTCCGAAAAGAGCAGTTATAACAGGCGGTATGCCTTACGGAAATAAAACGCTCCATTTCGGACATATCGGCGGCGTATTCGTGTTTGCAGACGTATATGCAAGATTTCTTCGTGACAGAATCGGCAAGGATAATGTAATATTCGTATCGGGTACAGACTGCTATGGCTCACCGATTGCAGAAAGTTACAGAAAACTCCATGACAGCGGAGAATTTGATGGTACTATTGAGGATTTTGTAAGAAGAAACCATGAAAAACAGAAGAAAACTCTTGATGATTATAAAATAAGCCTGAATCTTTTTGGTGCATCGGGACTTGACAGACCATCAGAAATTCATAAAAAAGTATCTGAAAAATTCATAAAGCGTCTTTATGAAAATGGTCAGCTTTCAAAGATTACAACATCACAGTTCTTTGATGAGAAAATGGGAGTGTTTTTAAACGGCAGACAGGTTATAGGCAAATGTCCTGTTGAGGGCTGCCGTTCGGAAAAGGGATATGCAGATGAATGCGACCTCGGACATCAGTATATGCCTGAAAACCTTATCAATCCAAAGAGTACGCTTACCGGCGAAACTCCTGTTATGAAATCTGTTGAAAACTGGTATTTCAATCTTACGGAGTACAATGATTTGCTCAAGGAATATGTTGAGAAAATCAAGAAGCAGAAAAATGTACGTCCGCTTGTATCAAATACAATCAGCGAATTTTTAAAGCCGCCTGTTATATACATTAAAAATGAATTCAATGAGCAGTATGAAGCGGTAAAGGATAAACTTCCTGCACACAGTATTGAAATAGAAAAGAAAAAGACTTCATTCACAATAATTTTCGATAAGCTCAGTGATTGTGATGAAGCCTGCAAGGTTCTTACAGAAGCTGGTATCAGATACAGAACCGGAAAAACTCTTGTTCCTTTCAGACTTACGGGAAATATAGAATGGGGCGTTCCTGCACCTGTTCTTGAAAATGAAGAACCGCTTACAGTATGGGTATGGCCGGAATCACTCTGGGCTCCTATATCCTTTACTATTGCAAGTCTTGAAAAAGACGGAAAAAATCCTGAGGACTGGAGAAAATACTGGTGTTCAAAGGATTCTCAGGTATACCAGTTTATCGGACAGGATAATATATATTTCTACGGCATTGCTGAAATGGCTATGTTTATGGCTATGCAGGATAAGGACAAGATATGCTCTGACCCTGCTGACGGTGAACTTCAGCTGCCTGTGCTTATGGCTAATAACCATATTCTTTTCCTTGACAAGAAGGCTAGCAGCAGCGGTGATGTAAAGCCGCCTATGGCTGATGAACTGCTTGATTACTATACAGCAGAACAGCTGAGAATGCATTATCTCGGACTTGGACTTGGACAGAGAAGTGTAAGTTTTCAGCCGAAGCCGCTTAATCCTGATGCAAAGCCGGAAGATGCAGACCCCGTTGTAAAGGACGGTTTCCTGCTTTCAAACGTATTTAACAGAATAATAAGAACCTGTTTCTATACAACACAGAAGCATTATGACGGATTTATGCCGGTTGGCAAGGTAAGCGATGATGTGCTTGAAACAGCAAGAAAAGCTATCCTTGACTATGAAAGATTTATGTACCGCTTTGAGTTCCATCAGGCAACATATGTGCTTGATACTTACATCAGAAAAGCAAGCAAGTATATGGTAAAAAATCTTGGTGATGCTGATAAGACAGAAAATGATGAACTCAGAAAGCAGACACTTATTGATGTATTCCATATGATAAGAACCGCTGCTGTACTGCTTCACCCTATGGCTCCTGACGGTACGGAAATGATACTTGAATATCTGGGATTTGATGAAAGTTTCTGGAGCTGGGATAAGATATTTGATACAATGGAAAGCTTTGCAGATGGTGACAACCATAAGCTGAAATTCCTTGAACCGAGAGTTGATTTCTTTACAAGACATCCGAGCCAGTTCAGTCAGGAATAAAATATATATGATATAAAACGAAATCGAAAGCTTTTTAAGGGCTTTCGATTTTGTTGTTTTAATTTGATATTCACTTCAAAATACGTAAGTTCGATAACCAAAAATAAAAGTTTTGGTCAAGCTTTTTCAAGCGGCAAGGTGCCGCTTATTCCCAGTTTTTCCATATATCAGGCTTATAACCGACAGTAGCCTTATTTCCGTTTCGTACAATCGGAGTTTTATAAAGCTTAGGACATTCCTCAAGCTTTTCGGCTTTTGCATCATCAAGCAGATATTTTATCATGCAGTAATCTTTGGCGTTTTCATCAATAAGAGTATCAATATTTCCGCCGACAGCCCTGAGAACGCTGTTTAATTCGCCCTTGCTCATACCCTTTGAAAGAATATCAATCATCTGAACCTTTATTCCACGCTCCTTGAAATATCGTTCAGCCTTTTTGGTTTCAAAGCATTTTGATTTGCCGAAAATCTGTATATTCATAAAAACCACCTCATAAAATATATTATAATATAAATCCGCAAAATAATCAACAGGGAGATGGGCAATATGAAAAATGAACTTGCAAAATGGGAGCTTTCATCATTCATATTCAGCACAGGTCTTGGAACATTTCTGCATTTTGTATATGAATGGTCGGGAGATAATAAATTTATCGGGATATTTTCAGCGGTAAATGAGAGTACATGGGAACATCTGAAGCTGTTGTTTGTACCGTTCACATTGTTTGCATTGATTGAGTATTTTTTCATAGGAAAACAGTATCAGGGATATTTTACAGTAAAGGCAACAGGCATTATAATCGGAATGTTCTCAATAACAGCAATATTTTATACATACAGCGGAATTATCGGGAAAAATTTTGCAATCATAGATATACTTATATTTTTTATCGGCGGATTTCTCGCATCATGGTACTGTTACAAATTCATGGAAAAAAGCAAAAACGATAATACTTTGGGTATAATAATTCTGTTGGTGTTATCAGTATGCTTTGCAGTATTTACATTCAGTCCGCCCCGGATAAACTTATTTATTGACCCACGTTATGCGGAAAATTGCAGGGTTTTTGAATGAGTTAAATTTTTGTTAATAAACGTGATTTCGACAATCCCA
>JBJEQS010000094.1:0-14258 GCA_051881875.1 Oscillospiraceae bacterium | reverse complement strand
GAATTTTCTTCATTATGTCAAACACAGGCTTTGCCTTGTTCACCGACACCCATATTACCCAAGGCATAACCGGTTCATAGTAAGTAAGCAGCCTGTAAAATAATCCTCCACATTCATACCGTTTGCACAGGCAGTAACAGCAAGAGAGTATATCAGAACACTTGCCATTTTGTAATTGCTGAAATTTATTTGCTTGCTTTGACTCATATTACACGCTGACATGCTGACGTGGGTACTGATTTTTTATAACAAATTAAGAAATTTTATAAAAATCTGAGGTAGAAAACCGTGTAAATGCATCAAACAATAGGCAAATCTTGATAATACTAATACTCCAGACAATACTGATAGACTTTTGCCTGAGGTCCAAAAGATAGTAGAATCATTTTACCGTTTTTCTTCGATGTCTCTTTTGAGCATCAATATTCTGACACTCTACACAACAATACTTCTTTTTGCTATTAGTCGATGATACCTCAAAGTATTTCCAGCAATTTTCCCTATAACACTTTTTGAAAATACTAACATTAAAATTATGATAAAAAATCGAAAAATACAAAGCTGTTACAAGATTATCAATTTTCCAAGTCGGTGACATATTTTGTATATCGTATTTAGGTGTTATGCCCTTCAACATCTCATCTAATTCAAATTTTACAGTCATTTGTGCAATATCTTTTAACCCTTCTTGAAAGAGTTTATTTTCAAAAAACGGAGCAATTTTTTTTGACATATCATCAAATAATTCCATTTTTTTAACGTCAAATTTCGTTATGGGTTCTACATCATGTTGAATATGAAAAAAGAATTCTATAAACTCTCTCCAGATACAATTTGTATCATTATAATTACGGAACAGATATACTATAGCGTTATAGTAGGATGATAATTCCGATTCAGTTTCTCTTATACTTTTTTCATAATCTTCAAAAAACAACGTATTTTCTTTGGATTTCAAAAACCTGTCTGGTACAACAAAAGCATGACGTGGTACGTCAAATATTGTTTTTCCAATTTTAATACCATCATCTGAATCTTTTGTATACCATCCATGTTCTTCTTGTTCCATAATTATGACATCTGGATCAGATGGGTCATAAGGAATTTCTGGAATTGAAAACGGATTATCTACATATTCTTTCATGGGAGTGACTGGTGAATTATAAATAGAGCCAATTTGTATACTATTAAAAAGCAAATAACTTACCATAAACAGTAGTTGGGAATAATCAAAATTCTGACTACTAAGCATAGAAAGAATTTTAACGGTATATTTTATGCGACGTGTTACAAAAACAATATCATCATACTTAAATGATGTATAGGATTTTGATGTAACTGGAAATAGGAAACCATAGTTATCAAAATAATTTTTCACTTCATCAACGTTTTCGTCCCTTAATGATAATAAATCAACTAAAGCATTCTTTTCGTTACAGACTAAACCATCCTTATTGTATGCAAAGTATATGTTTTCATTATCATTTGAACGAAATTTAAGTTCATAAAACTTTGCTCCGTCATCATTGTGCCGAATATCCAATAAACAATCACACTTATTATTAAAAAAAATAAATGCATTACCGGTACTCATAAGTCTTTTTTCCAGAATACTTCTATCAGCTATACTATCAATTGGTTTTGCTTCCACAAAATCACTTCCTTTGTTTATTAATTTTATCACTTATACTTTATTTGATTTGCTATAAATTGTAAAATATTTATTAAATCATTTATTTATATAATAAAAATAAGTGATTTCATATATGATATTAATTTTTTAGGAAGAAATAAGTGGTAAAGCCATAACTATCGCTTATAAGAAATGTGTTGTATAATTTAGATAGTAACCGTAAATCCCTTCAACAACATCCAAAAGTCCAAAGTGACTCCAGTAAAATAACCTGACAGGAGTAATAATTGTTCATAGCAATTCTCCCAAGTCATAATAGTCGTAGAAGAGTTTGATGGTTATGAATTTAAAAAGCAAAGGAAAACCTATGCCGTATAACAGCAATAACATTACCGAAGTGTCCTTTTACAAGTCCGTTAGCAAAACAAGGAAGTTTTGTAACGACAATGGCATTGTTTATGTATATAAGGACTCCACCGGACACTACGTCCGTACAGATGATATGCGCCTTAGGCAGATACTTATGAAGCTTATACCTAAGGATAAACGTGCATCCGTAAAGAACAGTATCATCAATAACATTGCAATCAAGCTTAGGATTGATCCCGATATGCAGGTTGATTTTGACAACTTCAAAGATCTCAACCGGAATTATCTCAACGTCTCAAACGGCGTTGTTGATCTTGATACCGGAAAGCTTTTGGAGCATGACCCCAAGAAATATTTTACATATTCTCTTGGCTTCAATTATACTCCCGAAGCTGATTTTACAAAATGCGAAGCATTTATGAAATTTGCACGGAGCAGCTTAAATTATGATACAGATAGTTGCAAAACTATTCGTCTGCTAGAAATGTTGGGGTACATAGTATCCTCAGTAATCGGAGCCGAAAAGTGCTTCATACTCGTAGGCGCTTCCAATAGCGGTAAATCAGTAATGCTCAACCTTGTTGAAGAAGTTGTCGGCGAAGACAATACCACCAATATCCCCATAGATAGGCTTGGCGAAAGATTCAACCTTGGCGAGCTCAGCTACTCAAGAGTAAACATCAATCGTGAGATAAGCGGCTCGGAACTCAAAGACATGGACATTTTTAAGTCTATTTGTAGCTGCGAAAGGGTTACAGGTGAGTTGAAATATGTAAATTCATTCTCATATAAATGTCGCTGCAAACTTCTCTTCGCAGGTAATTGCTTGCCTGAGATAAAAAAGATCGACAGCAGCAACAATGAAGCTATTTTTAATAGGCTTTGTATCTTGTACTTCTCCAAAGGTCTAACTGATGAAGAAAAAGATCTTACATTGGAAGAACGTCTTTTTGAAGAAAGAGACGTTATCTTCTCAGCGGCAATAAACGCTCTTATGGAGTTGCGAAAGCGTCATTATATTTTTACAGAAGATGCCGAAAGCACAGAGTACCTTGACAACTATAAGTCCAGCAATCAGGCTTTAAAGCATTTTATCGAAGAGTGCTGTATAATTGATCTTGATGCCAAAATTCACACCAGGGATTTTATTTCAGCATTTAAAAAATATTGCTCTGATAACGCCTTAGCCTACTGCTATAGCAACGAGAGCATTAACGCTTATGTAACGTCTATATCCGGTGTCTGCAGGAAGAAATTTAGATTATCCGGTTCTGTCCCTTTAAATGGCTTTATAGGACTTGGTTTGAAATCTGATGATTCTTGTAATGACATAGAGCAAGATTAGCAAGTGTACATTCAAAAAAAATAAAAAAGGTGTTCCGTATCGTCTACGGTCGGAACACCAATATTTCAGGAGGAAATACTATGAAAAATAATAAAGGCAAAGAAACAAAAATCGAATTTCGTGTTTCGGAAGAATTCAAGGAAAATCTCAAGAAGAAAGCCGAGGAAATGGGCTTAAGCTTAACTGACTATGTGATTAATTCATTGGAACACAGCAATTTCGTTGTCCTTAAAGAAGGACCTGAAATTGCCGAAGCGCTTATGGATCTTCGCATTTCCCTTGATAAGAAGGGACTTACACCCAATGTTGCCAAGAATCTGCAGACCTTGATTTTCAAGATTGATGGGCTTATTGATAGCTTTCCTCAAAACAATCCCGAATCCGGTGAGAATCTCTGTGAAGAGGACAACGATGAAGATGACGAAGGAGTCGAGGAATTTGAAGAGGACGGTGATTTAATATGATACTTAAATTTATCAACGGAAAAAATACAGATTCTTCCAGCCTCAAGAATGTTCTCGAATATGTTGGCGATAAAACTAAAACAACTTCTGAACTTTCCGGAGGATATTGCTGCGACAGCGAATACCCTTACTATGATATGCTTGTAACAAAGAAGCTGCATCATAAAACCGACGGAAAACAGTATGAACACTATGTAGTTTCTTTCGATCCCAATGATGACATCGACGCTGAAACGGCTTCTAATGTTGTATCCGACATTGTTCGACATTACAATAGAAATCAGGCATTCTGGGCTGTTCATACAAACACAGAGCATTTACATGCACATGTTGTTATGAACAGTGTCAGCAGCAAAGGCGATAAATTCCGCCAATGGAAGCCGCAGCTTAACGACTTTAGAGGCTATATAAACGCTATCTGCCAGAAATACTCAATCAACACTATCGCAAAAACATATGGTAAACGCCCGGTCGATGACGTCAATCTTCTTGAGGTCACAAATGAAGAAATCCTTAACTGTTACGGAGGTACACAAATGAGCACCAAAATCAATAACGATCTCTACTATACTTTCCCGTTTGGCACAAGCTCAGCGGACGAGTGGTCTTCTTATTCGGAGCAATACGATGATTATGACTATAACGACTACGATGACGTTCAATCCCTTGCTAATAATACTGAACCGGTCAGAAAGAATCCGTTTGTTGTCTCCCCACCTACTGTTAATAACGTTCAAAATGAACCTAAAAAGCCGCCCAGCGTACATAATTCTCCCGAAAATGTTGCAAAACGCAAAAGTGTTTTTTTCGGGGATTCCTATAACATTGCAACAACCTCGATCGAGAAAGCATCAGACTTTATCCGTTCCTGCAAAAAATCACCGGGAATATCTGCCGCAGGATTGAAAGCACTGATGAACGAGCTTGGCGATGACGTTGAATATCACCTCGGTAACGAGTTCAATATCATCTTGGTTGACGACGATGAAAACGATGAATCTGGATACATTGATACCGATTCATACTACATCGACTAAAGTTGTATTCACGCTAAATACGAATATATATTATATTATTGAAGGAGGTTACAGTTATGGACCAGAACAACATTTTCACAAGTTTCGAGCAGGTCCCCGTTGTCATCGACGCAAAAACGCTTTCAAAGATAATGGGCATCTCGCTCAGCAAATCCTATGAACTTTTCCGAAGCAAGGGATTCCCCTGCATAGCAATCGGAAAACGTAAAATCGTCCCGAAGGACAAGCTTATCGAGTGGCTTAACAAGTCAGCAGGAGCTTTCGACCTTTATAGGAGGTAATCATGTCAAACATTGTTAATGCGGATAAACTCAAAGCTTTCCAAGAGGTCGACAAGAAACCTCGTAAAACCAAGGCCGCTAATGGTGCCGGAGGGATCCGGCGCCGTTCAGACGGTCGATATGAAGCTCGCTTGGTTATCGGGTATCAGGATAATGGCAAACCCAAGCGAATTTCCATTTACGGCGCAACTGAACGAGAAGTGCGCCGTAAGCTTACCGAAACAAAATATCAGCTTGATAACGGTACATATTGCGACAAGGACAACATAACCTTTACAAGCTGGATGCTCAAATGGCTTGACGTTTACGCCAAGCCGGGCATCAAACCTTCAACCTACACGAGCTATAAGACCTACATAAACGGTCATATAGCTCCATATTTTCACAACACAAAGCTCCAGGAGCTTCAGCCGGACAGACTTCAGCAGTTTCTAAACTACAAATCGACCGACGGAAGACTCGACGGCAGAGAGGGCGGAAACTCCGCTAAAACGGTCCTTAACATCAAGAACATGATACACGCTGCATTGAAGCAGGCGTGCATAAACGGTCTTATTAGCCGAAACATTGCCGATCTTGTAAAAACACCCAAGCAGGTCAAAAAAGAGATGCGTGTCCTCACGATCGAGGAACAGACCGCACTTATCAAAGCTGCACACAATGACAGGTACGGTATCCCCATAATTCTCGCTTTATACACAGGTATGCGAGTCGGTGAGGTACTTGCCCTCAAGGACGAGGATCTGCAGTTGGACGGTGACAGCCCCGTTATACACGTTCGTTCAAGTATGAAACGTGAGTACAAGGACGGTATTTCCCCTGATTCAGCTGAATTTTTCGGAGATAGTGATGAAAACAAGACTGTTCTCATGCGCAGCTCTCCGAAAACATATACCAGTATCCGTGATATTCCCCTTATCCCCGAGGCTGTTGAGATTCTTAAGCAGCAGCTTGAATATACTGCCGAAGATAAGGACCGAGCAGGAATGGCATATTCCGACTATGGCTTTGTGTTTTCCAATCCGCTCGGTCAGCCGTTTGACCAGCGCACTTATGCCGACAGCTTTGATAGAATAGTAAAGGCAGCAGGGATAGACAAAACCATACAGCTTGGAACAAATGATGTTTCCGTAGGTTTTCACACTCTGCGCCACACATTCGCTACCCGAGCTGTTGAAAATGGTATGGACATTCTTGTACTGTCCAAGATACTTGGCCATGCCCAGGCAAGCACAACGCTTAACAAATATGGGCATGTCCTTGCAGATCATCTCCGTTCAAGCATGGAAAAGATTCGCCCTGCGAAATGAAAATCGTCCTATACGCTCAAATGGAAACGTATAGGACGTATTTTTTTGATTTGCTCGATTTATTTTACAGAAAAAAATTCGCTATTTTCACTTTTTAGCTGTGAATTTTCACTTTTTTCACTTGACAAGAGTGAATAAAGTGAATATAATAGAACTATAATAGAATCAAAGCGGAAACGGAGGCAGCCTGATGAACAGCGAAAATGAGCGTATTGAATATAAACGTGAATTTGTTGATGATATTGCAAAAGAAGTCATTGCCTTTGCAAACACAGACGGCGGCGAGATATATGTCGGCGTAAATGATGACGGAACACCTGCACCTCTTGCAAACACAGATGATACCTATACAAGGATCACAAACTGCGTCAGGGATTCTGTTGCGCCCGATGTTACAATGTTTACAAAGTATTCCCTTAATGACGGAGTTATCAAGGTGAATGTTTCCGAGGGCAGTTCAAAGCCATATTATCTGAAATCAAAAGGTCTGAAACCAAACGGTGTGTATATCCGTCAGGGCGCATCGTCTGTCCAAGCTTCTCCCGAGCAGATTCGTCAGATGATAAAGCTTTCCGATAGAGACAGCTATGAGGAAATGCGCAGTCTTGAGCAGAAGCTTACCTTTAAAAGTGCTGCGGAAACCTTCAAAAAGCACAACATTCCTTTTTCGGAAGATAAATACAAGGCACTCGGGATAGTGAATATAAATGACGATCTTTTCACTAATCTCGGACTTATTGTATCGGATCAATGCAGTCATACCATAAAAGTTGCTGTTTTCGCAGATGAGGATAACACAAGCTTTATAGATCACAGAGAGTTCGGCGGCTCGGTTTTCAGCCAGATAGAAAACGCTTTTGAATATATAATGCTGAATAACAAGACAAGATCGGTATTTTCGGGAATTGATCGTATAGACATATCCGATTATCCCGAAGCAGCCATAAGAGAAGCACTTTTGAATGCAGCTGTTCATCGTGACTATGGGTTCAGCGGAAGTATTATCGTGAATATAAACAGCAAGTGCATTGATATTATTTCTATCGGAGGACTCGTTCCGGGGCTTGCCGAAGAAGATATAATGAATGGTATCTCACAGCCAAGAAACAGAAATCTTGCAGAGATGTTTCATCGTCTGAAATATATTGAATCCTACGGCACGGGTATAAGGAAGATACTGTCATTATATTCCGATTCTGCTGTAAAACCGTCAATTTCTATTACACCAAATTCATTCAGAATAACGCTGCCTAACAGAAATTGCGGAAAAAAAGCGGAAACAAATTTGCCTATGCAATATAAGGCTGTTATAGAATTCCTTAATGAACATGGCAGCATGACCGTAGAGGAATTTCAGGAGCTTCTTGATATTAAGCAGACAAGAGCTTTCAATCTGTATAAGAAGATGGAAAAAGAAGGCTATATTAAGGTAAACGGCAGGGGTGCAAGTAAAACAATTACGCTGAAATGATCTGCCTATTATGTGACTCCATTCAGAAGAATACACTGAAATAGACTTGATCTCAGCTTTGATCAAGTCTTTCGTATTATGCCCCCTCAAACATTTCACTCCCTTTGAAAAAATTTTTGAAGAGGAAAGATCATTTTATTTTGAGCATATAATGAGTTCTGTTTTGTAAGTTATTGGGGTCAAAATTGGGGTCAAACCGCAGATTCAGATATTTCAAGGCAAAAAGAAAACCTCGCAAGTAACGTACCTGCGAGGTTTTTAGTGGTTGCGGAGGCTGGATTTGAACCAACGACCTTCGGGTTATGAGTTATCAATCGCAAAATCCAGTCAATCCATTGTTATCCTCAAACTGCGATTCTACGTTGTTTGAGGCTTTTTTATTATTATCTGATACTTGTAATTCTTGCTTTAGAAAACATAGTTGGGGTCAAAATTGGGGTCAAAATAAATAAGATTTATTGGCGCTCTATAAATTTATGAAATTTGATTTATAATATACGATTTGCTAGATTATATCATACTAAAATAACTATGTAAAGTAAAACTCATCACACATCCTTATAATTCTATCCCTATATTAGATATTATGTTCCGTTTGATGGACAGTTTATTTAGAGTAGGTTTTCATAACGCCTTATACAGCAAGGCGTTATGAAAGATTCTTCAAAAACAAACTTTTATAAGTTTTTACACACATATCAACACCTTATTAGGAGATGATGATATGTGTATTTTACAGCAACCTAAAAATGAAATTGGGATACATACATTCTTGTTAAGAAGAAAACTCAGCTTTGCAGAATACAGACAATACAAACTTATATTGCAGCGCTGTGTATCTATAAAAAGAGAAGATAACAATGACTGTTATATAAAATCATACTATTTTGCATCCATAGGCTACTATGGCATAACAGCTGAATTGACGATGAAAGAGGGCCATGCCCGTTTTGATCTCAGAGTGAATCCAACAAATCTGCTTAATGATTCCTACTCGCAAACAGAGATATTCACTCGCAGAGAATTATGCAAAGCAGTAGCATCAAAACTGAACGATGCGTTATCTCATATTGATCTATCGGTTGATTTCTTTATTCTATCAAGGATTGACTTGTGCGTTAATGTATTTATGACTCCGCAAATGGTAGAAACCTATCTGAAGTTAGGGAAGAAGTCATATAAAGAGTACAATGTAGGCAAGAAATTGTTTGAAGACAACGATAGCAATACTCATAGTCTGACGGTAAAATGCTCTTCTTATGAGGTTGAGATATATGACAAGGAGTATGAAGTAGCCAAAAGAACATCCGAGCCATTACCCGAGGGCAGTTTTGGCTCAATATTAAGGATAGAAGCAAGACTTGGACGTGAGTATATTGTAAACCATATTATTATGCCGGAAAAACTGCATAGAAGTCTAAATGATTTTCTTGAAGAGGAAAAGGAGATCCTGCAAACGATTATGGAGCGCTGTTTTTATCCGGGTACATACACAACGCTAGAGAACGCCTTATTTTTTCTTGGTTCCGCAGATTTAAACCAGAAAACTTTGGAAATTATGGAAGAAATTTTCAGAAGTAAAACTAATATTGGCACTACAATCAATACCATTCAGCAAAAGTATGAGTTGTCCGATAAATCTATTCAGCGCATCAAGAAGAAAATTAATAAAGCCAACATAAATATGGTTACTCTTCCTATCCGAGATGTCAAGGCTTGTGGTTGTGATTTTTTATTGGGTTTTTCGGAAATTGTAATTTGATAGTGAGGTGATGTTCAAATAAAACCAAAAGTTACTATTAACTATGGAAGTCTAACTATGTGGAACCAAAGAAACAAACGACTTGTAGAAGCTAAATAGAATTATAGTGAGTCATACAAGAGAGTCTGTAACTCTCTCGTATGACCACTCAACTTTGAAATAACTTACTGAAATCATTTTTTTGTATTTTGATTCTGCCTTACTTCTGCACACACCTCTCTAACAATCGAACATGGGTCATTTTCACATTTAGCTATCACATAATCTCTAGTTTTTTCAGATAATCCATCTGTTTCATAAATATGCCGCAAAATAAGATTCTTGATATAAAAACATTCCGTATCAATTAGCTCTATAACCTTCTGATTTACAAGATTGGAATTCTCTGGATTTCTCATGAGCATAAACAGTATTTTTGTTGCATTCCATTTGATATCTATATAGTCAAACTTTAACCATTGTAAAGCATTCTGTAAAACAACAGTTTCAATACTTTTAGGAAGTACAATACTATCATCTATTTCAAAATAATTGATTATTGTTCTCAAAACGGATAAACTTGTTGCTTTATCGTTTTGAATCCGTGACAAGCCTTCTACAAAATCAATATATCCATCTCCTCCCATAGACGTTAAAAGTAGGGCTAGAGCAATTTCTAAAGATACTTTATCAATATTAGAAAGCATCAATGTATTATCAATATCTAAGATTTCATCTTTCTTTTCAATGATAAGATTAAAAACGCTCTTATTTCTGAAATAATCATTTGGACATTTAACAACAATACACAGTAAAAGTGATATCGCATCAAGTTTTATATCTATTTCTTCTTTGGATACTAATAATGTATCAGATACAGCCGAGATCAATGAGTCCATAATATCTGCCGAGCACGCAATTCCATCGCTCAGCAACATCGCTCTAATAGTCGCAATATCACGTGTACTATGTCCAAAATAGTGTCCATTTTTTCCTTGTGATTCATTACTTGCTTCTATCTGCCTTATAAAATTCCGAATAAATTCAGGGAAATCATCCTGTTGGTTGGAAGTTGTTTCCAACTTATATGAACCATTATAGAACTCTGGTAAGTACTTAGAGATTTTGAAATCGAGATCAGTTGTTGCATTTTGATTTTGTTTGCGTAGAATATATAAAAACTCTGGTGCATATTTGATTTGCTGAAGGTCCTGTTCGTTATCAAAAATAGTAAGAATATGTTGAACTAATAACTGGACATATTTTTCGCTCATTTTGTTTAAGTCAATCCGGTTTGCTATAAATTTAAACATATCCATATACCAACGGCTATAATGCTTATCTATAAACAAACAGCATATTTCCGCTAATAAATCTTGATTCATTCGAAAAGAAATACCAGTAAGACAAATAAAAACATTATGACCAATTGCAACAATACAATGCTCCTCATTTAACCATTCCTTGATAGTATTGATAATTTGTTTTTCATACATTTTGTAATCTTGCTCATTCAAATAATACCCTATTGTTCCAAATGCTAACAGTTTACTGGATATACGACGATATGAAATAGAATGATTTTCGCAAAACCTCATTATTTCCACTGCATCTTTCTCATTCATTTCGTTTAAAACTTCAGGATACGCTTCTTGAATTCCTTTTATTTCTTTTTCATTTCCTGCAAAAATTGCAAGTTTTAACATATCCTTTCTGAATTTCCAATCATCATGCTTACAGCACAAATAAAACAGAAATTCTTTTATTTTATCATAAAAAAGCAAAATATGAGTTAATGAGCCATTATATATTGATACAATAAATGCGCTTGCCAACATTGCTACGCACTGATCATAATTGCTCCCCCAAGTAATGGTATAGGGGGATTCTGTTTTCATTTTATACAGACCATCTATATATTTTTCTCTTAAGGATTCATATATTCTATCCAATACAGGATAATACATGTCTTCTTCTAGTTCACTTAATTCTTTTTGTGCAGAAGAATCTGTAAAACAATTATTTGCTATATTCTCAGTCCACTGCTCATTTCTTAAATCTATAAGAATATCTTGAATAACCCATGAAGGCTGGAATGATTCTTTTGCTAATTTGAGGCTTATTCCCAAATAATCTATGCACTTTGTAATATGACCTAGAAAATATGCTTGAATAGCCTGCCATCGAATACTAACGATACTAAAATATGTTTCATCATGTATTTTTTTCAGATGTTCCAAAAACATTCCCATATTGAAATTCTTTATTGACATTGACTCAAATAGGACAGTTAAAAGCTTTTCACCCCATTCATCAAGTTCACTTGTTTTAATACTTTTATCAGGCGATCTTCTAGCAGAAAAACCAAAAATTAACTTTTGAATATAATCTTTACATTTGTCAATATTATTCACCACCGTTTTGGGAATAGTCGGTATGTGAATACTGGTACTTTTAGATAATCCAATTGAATTGAATGATTCTTCAAAACCTGATGAATTTGACACAAGGCGTCCTCTACAGTAATTACGATAAATATTTACAATATCATTTATCAATGCACGTGCACCATCTTGGCTTAAATCTTCAAATCTATGTACTGTTTTGCTCTTTGCATAAGTAGCCCCCATTAGACTTTGCTCAAGCGGAGTTTTTTCCTTAGTTCTTTCATCGCAAAAGTAGTACAACGATTTGATACCACACCTTTTTGCAGTATCAATTTCTTTTTGAACTCCTGGGGTAACACCATCCTCATTGTCAATCAAAAAAATACAAACGTCACTATCTTCCAATGCCCATATATAATGATCTGTAGCGGATAAAGTTGACGCTTCTTTTTCCTCAAATAAATAAACATCTGCCAATTTAGTATCTTCAATTACTTTCTTGAGATTTACACGAACACGATCATATTTTCCATTGTCACCGCATTTTGAACTTATAAAAACTTTTATTTTTTGATCTGGTGTAATTGAAAATGGAACAACATACTCTTCATTTTTCACATTATCTGTATACTCCCATTCTGTCCCTTCAAATGGTGTACTTATTCCGGTAATTCTAATCTCCATATGCCCTCCTTAAAATACATCCGTAAACAATCCTCATTTTGGGTCAACATCATTTGCCTTTAGTACATAGAGATAATACTGAACTGAATATTGATATTCATATTCTGTATTGATAATATGATACCATATATTTCTATATCATAATCATTCTGACATAGAATATTTGTTTTTTTATACTTTCCCACCTGTACACATATTAATATACTACCACAAAATCGTATAAAAATCAACATTATTATATAAAAACAAATAATAACATATATACCCCACAAACATAGTATACTATTGCCGTATTTCTACAGCAAACTTAGTAGTTTACTGTAGAAATGCATTTTTACCAATACGACTTAATTTATAATCTTCCGAATACAACTTTTTTTCATTTTTCTATACCTTTGCCACCCTCCTATAAAACGCACTCTTGCTCAACCCCATCCGCTGCATAAATTCCACAGCCGTAATCTCGTCCGCAACCCACTTTTCATATAACTCACCCCAAAGCTGCTCATCAACAGCTTTGGCCTTTCTGCCCCTGTACTTGCCCTGAGACTTTGCAATTGCAATACCTTCCTTCTGACGGTCAAGTATGTACCCACGCTCCAACTCTGCAACCGCAGCAAATACAGTAAGCATAAACTTTCCTGCAGGAGTGGTCGTGTCAATACTCTCCTTCCTGCTGACAAACTCCACTCCTTTTTCGGTGAGCAGGTCTATCAGCTCAAGCAGATCCCGTGTGTTTCTTGCGAAACGTGAAATTGATTCAACGATAACCGTATCACCCATGCGCACAAACCCAAGCATCTCTTTAAGCTGCGGTCGCTCCCTGCTTTTGCCCGAGATCTTGTCGATATATATTCTGTCAACCCCAAGCTGTTCCATTAAAACCTCTTGCCTTGCTGTGTTCTGTTCCTCGGTGGAAACTCTTATGTAGCCTACTTTCATATAACCATACCTCCATTTGTCATAAAACCGTCCCAATAGCCTATACCCTAACGGCACTTCAAAAACGTCCTAAAAACCGTCCCATTAAAGTTGGTTTTGACATTTTGGAACGTTCCGAAATAGAACATAACCCTATCGGAACACTCCCTGCCATTGCTCGGCATAAAAAATATTCCGCTAACCATAAAAGCCTTAAAGCTTAATAGGTTAGCGGATTTTCATTACATTATCTTTAGCACATCATCTCACAAAGCTTTATCTCGGAAATACACTTCTGCATCTCCAACGGATCATACAACATCTCTTCGATTTCAAGCTCATCATATCCATATTCAAGCAGCATAAGAACATCATCGGGGTCAATTCCGAAATAACCAGCATATTCCGTTATCTCATCAATGAAAAGGCTCTCTGCTTCGTAGTCATAGGGATCAATGGATGAAAACCCATAGTACGAACCCCAAGCCCCGAAGTATCTATCCTTGAAGCTAAAAGTCTGGATTTCAATAGTGCCACTTGGGGTGATTTTCAGAATATCACCACACGAAATGTTGACCCTGCTGTAATTCTTCAAACCGATTTTCTTTACAGCTC
>JBJEQS010000093.1:0-14259 GCA_051881875.1 Oscillospiraceae bacterium | reverse complement strand
CTGTATGGTGGTGTAAGTGATAGATTTTTTCTTAAAGAGTTTAAGAATATTTTTTGCCGACGAAATCTGCCGACAGATACTGCAATGAAAGTATTACTGTTAACAGATTGGTGAATGTTTTTAATAGTTGTTTTTAATAACCTGTATCTCTGGATAAATGAGATACAGGGATTATTTTGATAAAAATATGGAAATATTTCTTTACATTTAAAAGATACCGATTTAAATAGAAATATGTAAGGAAAAAAACACCATGCGGTGTAAGCGGTATGATTTTTTTACTTTTGCTTTTAAAAATACGAAAGTTGTTATTGTTCCTAAGAGACTACGATAATACGACGGTATTTTTTGAAAAATTTTGTATGTTATGTTTAAATATTCATTAATTATTAATAATTTTATGGTATAATCAATATTAAATATACAGAATAATCGTTGATTTTTTATATAGAATTGGAGTGATAAAAAATGCTGCCTGAAGAAAAAGCAAGACAAAAAATAGACAAACAACTAAAAAATGCGGGATGGGAAATTGTCGCAAGAGATGAATATATTCCGGGATATACTATGGCTGTAAAAGAAGCATTAATGAAAGGAAACACTGAAAGCGATTATCTCCTGTTTATAGATAACAAAGCAGTTGCTGTTGTTGAAGCAAAACGTGAGGAAAATCCTTTAGCTGAAGATGTAAAGAAACAAGCAGAAGATTATGCTGTCAATCCCCAAGGTTGGTACGGTGTTTGGTTTGACGGATTAATTCCACTTGTATACATGGCAAATGGCAATAAGATATACTTCAAGAATATGATTGATAAAGACAGCGATTATACTGAAATTACTGAGATGCATTCTCCAAAGCAGATGTTAAAACTCATCAAGCAAAAATCTAAATATGGTGCATTGCCTCGTCTTGAAAGAAAAGGGCTTCGTGATTGTCAGTATAATGCGGAACTTAAACTTGAGGAATCACTGAAAAGCGGAAGAAAGAAAAATCTTGCTATTCTTGCAACCGGTTCCGGTAAAACGTATCTTGCTTGTTTGGCTTCTTATAGATTACTAAATTACACCTCAACAAACAGAGTTCTCTTTTTGGTTGACAGAAATAATCTTGCAAAACAGACAGAATCTGAATATAGTCTGTTTGATAAAACTGAAAAACAGCAGCCTATGAGTTCTCTTTATCAGATTAATCGTTTACGAAAAGAATCAGATATCAATGGTGATATTGTTATTTCTACAATCCAGAAACTATTTGCAGTGCTTACAGGACAATCGATTTCTGGACAAAGTGAAGATGAGGAAGATGAAAAGAACTTCAATGATGACAGCAAAGAAGATACAACCCCCGTTGAACTTGGAAAGAATGTCAGACTTTCACCAGACCATTTTCAGTTTATTATAGTAGATGAGTGTCACAGATCAATTTATGGTAAATGGAAAGCTGTACTTGATTATTTCAGTGATGCTGTAATTTTAGGACTTACAGCAACTCCGACTCCTGAAACAGAGGCATTCTTTAACAAAAACTATATCGAGAAGTATACATATGAAAAATCTGTAACTGATGGCGTTAATGTTCCTGCTCGTGTTTATCGTATCATGACACAGGTTACTGAACATGGAGGCTCTATTAAATCAGGAACTACTGTATCTGAAAAGTCTAAAAGAACTGGTGTGACAACATCAGTAAACATAAATAGCCAGGTTGAATATGCTGAAAATGCTCTTGATCGTTCAGTTGTAAATCATGATCAGATTAGTACTGTACTGACAGCATATAAAAACGCCATATATTCAGACCTTTATCCAGACAGAAAAAAGCAATGGGAGTACATTCCGAAAACACTTATATTTGCAAAAGATGATAACCACGCAACAGAGATTGTAAAAATGGTCAAAGAAGTGTTTAAAAACGAATTTCCAGATAGAGAAATTCCGGCGAGCTTTGTGCAGAAGATTACATACTCTGCCGGAGATTCAAATGCACTTATCAGAGATTTGCGTACTGAAAAAGATTTCAGAATTGCTGTTACTGTTACTCTTGTTGCAACAGGCACAGATGTTAAGCCTCTTGAAGTTGTTTTATTCATGAAAGATGTTCATTCTGATGTTCTCTATACTCAGATGAAGGGTAGAGGCTGTCGTGTTATTTCAGATGATAAGCTTAAAGAAGTCACTCCGAATGCTGATACAAAAGAATGCTATTACATTGTTGATGCAGTTGGCGTGACGGAAAATGAGAAATTTATTCCAAAGCCCGGACCAGGTGGAGAAAGCGTAAAAGTTTTTACTCTCGAAGCATTGCTTGAACACTTATCCCATAACGAAGTAAGTGATGAAAACCTCGTTCTGCTTAGTCACTACTGTGCAACAATACACGGAAGATATGAAAACAATCCTTTGTTTGGCAGACATCTTGACCAGTTTATCAAAGATTATGGCTTTTCGCCAAGAGAATTAGCTGAAAAAATTCAAAATGCAATTACTGACGAAAAAAATCCTTTACCTCCGTTTATTAGTCCATCAGACAAAAATGTTGCTCGTATGACTCTTATACATCAATTAATAAGCAATATAAACGCAAGGAAACACCTGCTTGAATTACAGAAAGGATATATCATAACTTCTGATGATAAAGATACTCTGATTTCAGCAGGATTTTCAAAGGAGTCAGCTAAAACATATATTGAAAATTTTGAAAAGTTCCTGAATGATAACAAGGATTCTCTTGAAGCACTCAGAATTATTTACAATTCTGAAGATACCGTCATTACTCACGCTATGCTTGTGGAACTTCAGGATAAACTTCTTATGGAAAGCCGTCAATTCAGCGTTAACCTTATATGGGAAAACTACAAAATACTTGATGAAAACGGAAATGTTGATGCACTTGATACTAAAACTAATGTCAAAGCGCTTACGAATCTTATACAGCTTGTGAGATACGCTTTCAAAAAAACTCCAAAACTTGTGAGTATATTTACAGGTTACACGCAGCGTTTCAATCTTTACTGCGGACAGAATCAGCGTACATTATCAGCAGAACAGCAGGAAATCATGAAACAGATTGCTGAATATGTAATCAATGACGGGGCTATCAGTATAGGTGAACTTAATGAAATAGATGCTGACCTTTGGCGTAAGGCAGTTAAAGGATTCGGAGCACCCACACTTAAAATTGAAATGCATACATTATCAAAATTCTTGTTAAAGGTGGCATAAACCATGGCAATACAGAAAACCGAATCAGCACTTGTGAAAAAAGTCTGGGACATTGCAAATGTTCTCTCGGCGGCAGGTGTTGGATTTACAGATTATATCACACAGCTGACATATATTCTCTTTCTGAAAATGGACGAGGAAAAGGAAGAAATGGGACTTGAAAGCACTATTCCCGAAGGCTGCAAATGGAGTGACCTTGCAGGATTAAGTGGTGATGACCTTTCAGTAAAATATGAAGAAATACTCAAGGAACTTTCAAAGGACACAGGACTTATCGGTACAATCTTTACAAAGGCAACAAATAAAATTGACCGTCCGGTTTATCTGAAAAAAGTAATTGATATGGTTGCTGAGGAAAACTGGTACATGATGGAGGGTGACCTCAAAGGTGCTATTTACGAAGGTATCCTTGAAAAGAATGGTCAGGACGCAAAAAGCGGAGCAGGGCAGTATTTTACACCAAGAGCATTGATTCAGGCTATTGTTGATGTTGTTGACCCGAAAATTACAGAAACAGTTGCAGACCCTTGCTGCGGAACAGCCGGATTTTTGCTTGCGGCTTATGAAAATATGAGAAAGCAGAGCAAGGAAGCAGAAAAGCAGAAGTTTCTGAAAAATCATGCACTCTTCGGTGCGGATAATACTTCTCTTGTTGTTACACTTGCTTCAATGAATCTGTATCTGCACGATATAGGCGTTAAGAAAAGTCCTGTTGTATATCAGGATTCTCTCCTTGATACATCGGACAGAATGTTTGATGTAATCGTAACAAATCCGCCTTTTGGTACAAGACCGCAGGGAAGTGTTGCTGTATCAGCCTCAAGACCTGAATTTATTGAAACTTCCGATAATCAGGTTAATTTCTTACAGCATATCATGTCCATTGTAAAGACTGGCGGTCGTGTCGGTGTGGTTCTCCCTGACAGCGTACTTACTGACAGTGGTTCTACCAAGCAGGTTCGTGATAAGCTGATGAATGGTTATAATCTGCATACAATTTTGCGTTTACCTACAGGAATCTTCTATGCTAACGGAGTAAAAACAAATGTGCTTTTCTTTGAAAAGGGTGAGCCTACAAAGGAAATCTGGGTTTATGATTACCGCACAGGCATAAAGCACACACTTGTGCAGAAACCTATGACAAGAGAACATTTGCAGGATTTTGTTGATTGCTACTGTTCAGGTCATATGCAGGACAGAAAAGAAACCTACTCTGAGGAAAATCCAAATGGCAGGTGGAGAAAATTCACCATTGAAAGAGATGAAAAGGGAAATATTATCAGAGAAGATTTGAATTTCAAATGGCTCGATTTTTCAGAAGATGATGAACGGAGCGTTTCTGAAATTATGGAAGATATGCGAAAGAATGTTACAATTATAGATAGTAACTTGACCGCACTTGCAGATATATGCAGTGGTAAAATTGGTAATTTTACTCCTATGTTTTCAATTAGTGAAGCACAGAAGAAATACTCCGCTGATGCTGAAATTCTCAAAAGCAAGCTGATTACTATGGGTATTCAGGGTAAACTGACAAAACAGCTTGAATCAGACGGAACAGCAGAAGAACTTTATCAGCAGATTCAGGAAGAAAAGCAGAAACTCATTAAAGAGGGTAAAATCAAAAAGGAAAAGGCTTTGCCGCCTGTTGCTGATGAGGAGATTCCTTTTGAGATTCCGAAGAATTGGAAGTGGGTACGATTTGGCGAGCTAATGAAGAATAGAGATTTTGAAAGGATACCGGTTTCCGTAGCAGACAGAAAAAAACTCGCAAAGATATATGATTATTATGGTGCTTCAGGAGTAATTGATAAAGTCGAAACGTATTTGTTTGATAAAAGACTATTGTTAATAGGCGAAGATGGTGCCAACCTTTTGAGCAGGAGTACGCCAATAGCATTTATAGCAGAAGGAAAATACTGGGTAAACAATCATGCTCATGTATTGGATTCTTATGTTGATGATTACCTTACTTTTGTTATGCATTATATAAACTCAATAAGTTTAGTACCTTATGTTACAGGTTCAGCTCAACCAAAATTGAATCAGGAAAATATGAATAAAATACCTGTTCCCCTCCCACCTCTCGCCGAGCAAAAGAGAATTGCTGATACTCTGGACGAGGTTTTGAGGGTGATTGGGTGATTTGATATATTATAAAGGAGAAAGATAATGGCTAAAAAAGTTTCGGTAGTATTTTATAAATTTACTTTTGAGAAAGAAAAAATTTCTGAAAATGGAAAAACATTTTCAACCCACACATTAAGTTCTGAAGAAAACATTTCCTGTTTTAATGATATATACTCAAAAATGAAGGTTTTATCTAATGGACATAGAGTAAAAAAATCTTGCAATAACGATTTTATTGTAGAAACAGTAAAGTTTGAGAACAATGTATTATTTGCAAAAATCGGACGTGAAAATCCTTCGAGTACAGTTGCTATCAGAGATTTTGATACATTGGAATCAGAACCTGTTAAAATGACACAATCTCAATTACTTGAAACATTTACATATTTTATACTTGATTTTCAGACAGGTATTTTATGTTTTATATATTTACAATCTGCACCTAAAACAGCTGAAATAAAGGATTTTTTTGCTCAATATACAAAGGAAAATAAAATTACCCCACAAACTTCTATAATACTAACACATGATGTTTTAAGAAATATATGTAAAAAAGGTTTTATAACAAAAATTGATTTTAAAATCGCAGTCCCACCAGACAAAGTATTAAGTGATATAGTCGGAATGCCCATTAATGATTTTGATGCTGTTCAAAATATAAAAACAAGCACATTATCATATACCTTGACTGCTGATAGAAATAAAAAATTATTTAGAGAAGTTGGTGCTATTGAAAACACTTGTAATTTAATATTAGAAAAATTTGATGTAAAACATTTCAAAATTAAAGCCAAGGATGCATTAGGTTTAAACGAAGAAGTAGATTTGATAAATTCAAAATTTACCAAAAATGTTACTTTTAATGTTGACAATCTTAATGAACTCGAAGAAAGTGATTTTCAATCAGAATTGATGAATACATATAATGATAATAAAGAGGAAATACTTACTTTGATACGATAATAATCAATACATAGAAGGTGAATGATTATGATAAAAAGAAAAAATAAAATATGTTTGATTTTTTTTATAGTTGCATTAGTATTGATTTTTCTCGCTGTTTATAATTATATCGACAATAGTTTATTAGATGATAATAGCATTCATTACAACATTATCTCTTATGCTTCTATTATCGGTGGCTTTTTGTTCACAGGCTTAGGAATATTAATTTCTACCATAGATAAAGAAAGAATAAAAAGACTATGGGAAAATAACTATCTTGATAACCTATATATATTTTCTATTTTAGGTATTATTCTTAATGCGATAGCAATAATTATCGCTATACTTATAATCTTATTCGATTGTATTTTCAAAACAATATATAAATTAATAATTTCAGTTGAGGTTACATGTGTATTAAGTGGGTTTATTACCTTTATTATAAGTGCATTATATTTAGCTTTTATTATAAAAAGACTTAAACCACAATAAACATTCTTAGCAAAATCAAAAATTAAAAAAGGTATATTGCTTGTACTACTGATATTTCATCAGTTTAAGCAATATACCTTATTTTTTGAAACATATCTTCATATGTTACAATTTTTACAGTAAAAATACCTTTCACATTCAATGATTTATAGATACCTTGAATCAGCAAATGTAGAATTGGTGGCTGTTGTAAATAATAAATACATTTTAGGTGATGCAGATAACGATGGTAAGATAACATCAGCTGATGTTCTTGTAGTTCTCCAGAACGTAGTCGGAATAACAACATTCACTGAAGCGGCAGCAAAGTAAAATAATTAAGCTTTTTTCCATAAAATAAAATTCTATGAAGAGAATCCTCATGCTGATTTTATTTTCGGCATGAGGATTTTCATTGCATTTTTGTTTTAGATGTGGTATAATATTAGTAACGGAAATAGAAAGGAGCTGATACCAATGCAGACATACGAAGCGGATATGATTGATTCTGCTACAAGTGATGGAAAGACACCAGACCTTGACAGCTGCTGTAAAAGAATAATGTCATCAAAGCAGATTATCGCCAAGGTATTGCAAGCAGTTGTTCCTGAATATGTAGATTGCGAAACAGATGAAATCTTAAAGCTTATAGAAAATGTATCAGTTTCAGAAACGCCAGTAGATACAGATATAACAGCTCCTGTTATTATAAGCGAATCTAATGAAGATAATTCAATTAACGAAGGAAAAAGAATATACGATATCAAATTTACAGCAAGAACACCAAAGAATCAGCATATAGCAATAATCATAAATATTGAGATACAGAATAATTTCAACGCAGGATATCCGTTAATCAAAAGAGCAGAATATTACTGTGCAAGATTAATTTCATCACAGCTGAACACAGTATTCACTAATTCACATTATGAAAAAATAGAGAAAGTATATTCGATATGGATATGTACATCACCCGATGAAGCCCATAAGAATACTATATCATTATATAAGATGAACAGATTGAATCTTGTTGGAGATTATAAGGATACAGAACAGGATATACTCGATTATGATTTGATGAATGTAATAATGATATGCTTGGGAGAATCAAGAACAAAGAAATGCAAGGGAATCATAAGAATGCTGCATTCACTGCTTGTAGCAGATATATCAGCATCGGAAAAGAAACGAATAGCCCACGATGAATTCGGAATACCTATGAATAAAGAATTTGACAGGGAGGTAGAGAATATGTGTAATATCAGTACGATGTATATTGAAAGAGGAGCTATGAAAGAAAAAATCAATATGATACTTAACCTGTTTAAACAGAATATACCTGTTGAGGTAATATCAAATGCAGCTGACTTATCAGTTGAAGAAACTAAGAAAATTATCAAAGAGAATTCTTAAAAAAGAATATGATTTTTACACCATTCATACCGCATTTTTAAGTTGAATTTTTCGGTACATCGGCATAGAAATATGTAAGGGAAAACACCATGCGGTGTAAGTGGTATGATTTTTTTACTTTTGTTTTGTAAATTGTTATCATTCCTAAGAGATGACGGTAATGACGGCAATTATCAGTTACCGTCAGTGGAAATAATAAGGCGAAACCTACGTTTTGACGGTATTGTCGGTAACGACGGTATTTTTTGAAAAAAATACGGTACACCAATTGGTGTATGCTATCCTGCAAAGGAAAGCGATTGGCAGAACTGGACGGATTCAGTTTGCAATATATCAGAAGTTGATGGTGTTCATGACCTATACCTCAAATTCACAGGCGGCGATGGTTATCTCATGAATATCAATAATTTCGTATTTGGCAGGGAAAAGGCAACGGCACAGACAATCGTGGGCGACATTGATTTCAGCGGAAATATCAACGTGTTGGATTTTGTATTTCTGAAACGTCAGCTTCTGTCTGAAAACACGTCCGATGCAAGAGTCTTTGCAGCATCTGATATTAATGGTGATGGTAATGTGAATATATTGGATGCAGTGCTTTTGAAACAGTATCTGCTGGCAGCTGTTGATGAGTTACCGGCAGGGGGTTATGTTGACTATGAAGTATAAAGGAGATTGTTTCATGAAATTTATAAAACAAGTGATAGGGGTGTTATCGTCAGCAGTTATTGCTGTCACAGGATTTTCTATTAATGCGACACAATCCAATATTTCATTTACAGTAAATGCTGTAGATTTTAACTATCCTGTGCAGGAATTCCGAATGGGAATCGGAGATACTAATCGCAATGTAAATGTAAGTGGCACGACTCTGAATTCTCAGACCGACAACGGTACAAAAAACGAAAAATGGTATCTGAATTATGTCAGCAGCGGGGTTTATGAGATTGTAAGCTCTGAAAGTAGCAATATTCTTACCAGCAACAATGGTTCTGTGGTACTGGCAAAGGATACCGATGCTGCCAATCAACGCTGGAATATCGTTCCGGTGGAAAAAGATTTTGAGGGCTTTGACCTTTATTATAAGATTGTAAGCAATGCTGACAATAGTACCGCTTTAACCTTTAAACAGGACAGTAATGGATTTTCCCTAGAAAAATATACAGGAGACAATTACCAGAAATACAGACTTAATCTGGACGGACTGGAGGGTTACGCTGCCAATGCTTCCATTGAAGGAAAAATGAAAGCTGGTACCATTGGAGGACTGCTTGGCGAAACAGTGTTTGTCAACAATGTCAGCGACTTTATTTCTGCATTGGACAGCACTGAACCGAAAACCGTGGTGGTAACAGGAAATCTTGATTTGGTCAATCAGAGTAAGGAAAAGCAGCGAATCCGTGACAATAAAACAATTGTCGGTTCATATTCAGACAATACAGTTTATGACTCTCAGCTTCGTAATGATGATTTCTGGGGAAATGATGATGCACCCAGTAATAATATTGTAATTCGTAATATGAATTTTGTGGCACGAACGCTGAATTCCTCGAATTCGGGTGTTATTCTGCTGCAATTTTATGGTGTGCGCAATCTTTGGGTAGACCACTGCAATTTCAGTGCAACATTTGGTCAGAATAAAGACCAGGAAGTAGGAAAATTCATTTGGATTAACACACCTGCTGCGAATTGGTCAGACGGCAAATATAATGCTGTAAATCCCGACTATATCACCATTTCCTACAACTATCTGAAAAACCGTTTCTGGACATTTGCTTTCGGCTCGCAGAATACAGACACTTCCCGTCTTCGTGCAACGGTTATGTTCAACAAGTGGGAGGAATGCTCCAGAAGATGTCCTCAGTACGGCAACAGCTCTGCTCATAATTATTCCAATTATCACACTGTAAGCAACGGCAAAAATGCTAATCAGTCATCACAGGTAATTTGTGGAGAAGGCTCACGGGTACTGAATGAAAATTGCCGCTTTGAAGCAATGACAGGAAATGAAGTTGATTTTGACAAGAATCTCTGCATTTCTTTCAAGGATCAGGGTTCATACACTTCCGAAAGCGTCGGAGGAACGCCGCAAGCACTCAATGCAGGAAGTAAAGGCACTGCACTGAATCCAAAGGACAACTACGGCTATTCTCTGATTGAAGCTTATAACACCAAGGGTACAGATGTGAAATCATTCTGTAATGCGTACTCGGGTTGCTTCAGTTCACAAGATAAAATCAAGTACATCACCGATGCGGATATGTCGGGATATGTTTCGGCAAAATACAGTTTACCGTTTCTGAAAGAAATTTCTGTAGGAAACAGCACTGCCGAGAAAGTTGGCACTGAAATGGACACTTCTGCCTGCTACATGATAAAGAACGTAAACAGCGGTCAGTATATGGAAGTACAGAATGGTAAGGCACAAAACGGTGCAAATGTGCAGCAGTGGGGTGCAAATGGTGCATTTGCTCATAATGTATGGCATCTGAAAGAAATCAACTGGGGCTACTACTATATTTATTCCGCACTTGGTGACGGTGAATCACTGCTTTTGAGTGTCAACAGTGGCAGCAACGGTGAAAATATTGAAATAAACAGTAAAAATGGCTACAGCACTCAGTATTTCAAATTTGTCGATAACGGCGACGGAACGTACACCATTGTGACAAGAGCATCAAAGGATGCTTCTTGTGTGGAAATTGCAGACGCATCGACAAATTCTGGTGCAAATGTACAGCTGTGGGCTTGGAATGACAATGATTGTCAGAAATGGATTATGGAAAAAGTGGATTATATACTGCCGTCACAGCAAACAGTTACTACAGAAATTACTGATGTAACAATTACATCAACCACATCAGTAACGACTTCCGAGGTTTCTGAATTGTTGTACGGTGATATCAATCAAGACGGAGAAATTACCATAGCAGATGCAGTAATGCTGAAAAAGTATTTGCTTGCCTCTTATTCTTTTACCAAGGAACAGTGGGAAGCAGCAAAATTAACAGCCGATGATGAAGTGAATTGTTTTGATTTTGTTATTTTGAAACGAATACTTATCAAAAACCTGGCGACTGATAATCAATTATAAATTATCACAGATTTTATTTACCATCTGCAATGTGACTATGAATTTATTTATTTCATGGTTGTTTATCTGCCAACGATATTGCAAATGATAAAAAATACTTTAGATGTATTTTTTAACAGAAATGACTGCAACTGAAAAAATATAGATTCAAATATATATAATAGACCTCCTCGGAAACTAATTTTAACTTGACAAATCAAGTCAAAAGATGTAGTATTGCATAGGGTGATAAAATGGATTATTATGCAAAAGTAATTCAGTTGAATGAAAAAGATTTTAAACAGCTTATAGGTGTAAAAAGCAACTTTTGATGCCATGGTAACAATTTTAAAGGAAACATATGCAAACAAACCACGGAAGTGGAGGAACGGACGAAAAAAGAAACTTTCTATAGAAGAACAGCTTTTGATAATACAAAATGGCTTGAAAACTGTACAGACGATTATGTGATTGTCGGAAAAAGGTATATTAATAGAATATAAAGGCAATGATACAAATGTTGTAATTCCTAATGCAGTTACAAGCATTGGAAATCGTGCATTTGAAAATTGCAGAGAGCTTGTAAGTGTAGTAATTCCTGACTCTGTTATTAGTATTGGAAGCTGGGCTTTTGACAGATGTATAAATCTTACAAATGTAGTGATACCCGATTCAGTTAACAGTATAGGAGCATCAGCATTTCTTGACACAAAGTGGGCTGATAACTTTTCAGAGGATTTTGTCATTGCCGGAAAAGGTATATTAATTGATTATAAAGGTAATGAGGAGGATGTTGTGATCCCAGATTCTGTAACTGTTATCGGAGGTGATGCTTTTGCCGAATGTGAAAACCTTAAAAGTATTGTGATTCCTGATTCTGTTACTGTAATTGGATATAGTGCGTTTTTGGGTTGCACAAGCCTTAGAACAATTATCATTCCTGATTCTGTCAAGATTATTGAAAGAGATGCTTTTGAAAATGTTCAAGTTTCAAAACAGTATGATTAATTGAGTAATAGTTTTAGACATAAGAAATCATGTCGGATACGTCTTTGAAAAAATCCCAATTAATGAAGGGCAGTATTTCCCTGTTAAAAATGGTATTGATAGCATTTTTTAGTTGCCGTCAGTGAAAATAACAAGGTGAAACCTACAAATTGACGGCAGTGACGGCAACGACGGCATTTTTTGAAAAAAATATAGATTAATAAAATATATGAATACTATGTGGAGTGCAAAAAAATAAATAAGAAAAAAGTTTTGAGAAAATGCCGCCAATGCCGACATATCCAGGTGATACCTGATTATTTACCGTCAAAATGCAGAAAAATACCGTCATATTATTGACTATCGCATTTTTGCTGTTAATCTTGCTAAATGTTCAAAATTAACAGAGTGTTTTGCCCCGTGATTAGTATGGCTATGGTAATTTTGACGATAGAAACTTACAATGTGCTTAACAAGAAAAAATACGGTGTAAGCGGAATGATTTTCGCTATTGTTTTTTTAGCTTTCTGATATTCAACAGGACTATCAAAATCAATGTAAATTTGTCACTTGAAATAATTACATAAATATGATATAATGTGCTTAATAAGTAAGCAGAAAGCAGGTGAGCCGATGGAATTACAGGAAGCCAAAAATGCCTATGATGCAGCAGCTAAAAAGCTGTTGTCTTTCAAGGAAGTAATATCGAATATTCTGAAATATGCAGTAAGAGAATTCAAAGGCTGTTCTTTAAAGCAAATAATCTCATGTATTGATGGTGAGCCTGAAATATCATCTGCTTTTGTTGATGATGAATATACGCCGAATGTTGATGCGGCAGGTGTTGAAACTGTTTCAGTTGATGATGGGAAACGAAGCTTCGATATAAAGCTGAAAGTAAAACTTCCAACTAACAATGAAGAAGCACAGCTGATAATTAATCTTGAATCTCAGAACGATTACTATCCTGGGTATACACTTGAAAAGAGGGGAATATACTATCTTAGCAGGCTTATTTCATCACAGTATAATGTGGAATTTAAAAAGTCAGAATTTGATAAGCTTAAAAAGGTATATTCTATATGGATATGCACACAGGCACCTCAAGGTATTGTAAATACTATAACTGAGTACAGGTTTAAACCGGAGTATCTTGTAGGAAAGATACCTGATATTCCTGAAAAATACGACCTCATGTCACTTATAATGATTAATCTGGGTTCAGAGGACAAAAACTATGATGGTCTGATAAGAATGCTTGACCTTCTGCTTAACAAATATACTAAAGCGGAAAAATCAAGAGAAGCAGAAGAAGCTTTGAAAAATGATTACAACATAAAGCTTAGAAGCTATAGTAAGGAGGCTGATGATATGTGTAATTTGAGTCAGGGCATATATAATAATGGAAAAGCCGATGGTATAATATTAAAAGCAGTGGAGGTTACAAAAAATCTTATTGCTAAAGGTTTTCCATTAGATGAGGCATTGAAAATTGCAAATATTGATAGGGAAACTTACGAAGAATATGTTTCTAAGGAAAAGTAATTGTAATAGTATAGGCACAGCTTGAAATGAACAGGCTGTGCTTATTGATTTGATGGAATATAATGGAGAATCAAAGGTAATAAAAAAGAAATGAAAAATACATACCACTTACACCGCTAAACCCACGGTCTGAAATAGCCTTCAAGATTTTCATTTTAAACTTATACGTCGGCAGTACGTCGGCGAAAACAACTTACATAGTGCAGAAACCCTTTATTCACCTACATTTCTGCGATTGTGTTATAGCTGCTCATAACCCGAAGGTCGTTGGTTCAAATCCAGCTCCCGCAACCACATCAACCCTCGTAAACATGGCGTTTGCGAGGGATTTTCTTTTTCTTATGTGACTGATTTTTTGATTTTGACCACAATTTGACCACAAATATTTATATTATTGAAGATAAAATAACGGAGCAGGTTTATGAACTGACCCCAAAAAGTTAGACAAAATTTTTCATGAATAATTATACAAA
>JBJEQS010000092.1:0-3299 GCA_051881875.1 Oscillospiraceae bacterium | reverse complement strand
GCCCTTCAATCGTTCCAAAAAAGTTTTTTGTCAAACTTTTTCCAAAAAAAGTTTGTGCGAACGCAGTTCGCAGAATTTGCTGATATGACATATCAGCAAACGGGCGACCGGTGGTCGCCCCTACAAAAGTAACCATCGAACTCACGTTAATAAACATTTAACCCATTCAAAACTCTGTGAATAAAAAAGGCAGGAAACAGAAATAATCTGCTCCTGTCTGTAATGATATTTATAATGTTATTGTTTCTGGAAGAAAAGTACAGGGAATGTAACTTCCTGGTCCATTATAGCTGCATTGGAAACCACGCCCCATACAGAACCATTTTCTTCAAATACAAGGTCAAGCGTCAGCCTTGCACTGTTTCCGTTGATTACGATATTAAGACGATTATTTTCATCAATCCTGCCATATGAAGCATCGAGTTTTTTCGTAGTTCCGCTGCATGTAAGCCAGAATGTATATGTTATATCCTGTCCGTCGCAGCTTATTAGTTCAAATCCCAAATCTTCAAAGATACCGATATATGTAGGTTCCATTTCAGTGCCGAAATATCCTTTCCATGTACCTAAGAACTGTGAATAATCTTTTTCAGGCGGATTGGTCTGTACAGGTTTTTCTTCTGTCTGACCGGTGCTGTTATCCGGAATATTGTTCACCTGAGAATTTTTATCTGCTGAGGAATTACCGTCTGATTTTTCGGAAACATCGGAATTATCATCCGATAAGGAATTTTCAGCATCTGATTTATCCACACTGTCAGCTGATGATGAATTTCCATTGCTTTGAGTATTGGAATTATCGTTACTGCTGCTGTTGTTATTATCCGAAGTATCTGTCTGAGCATTCATGGATTCAATAATTGCCATATAGTCCTGTGTAGCTGAATCGAGTTCTTCTTTAGGTATCTGATTTCCGCCTTTTATCATAAGTTTTATAAGAGGAAAGAAATATATTATTCCTGCGGCTGCGATTATCAGCAGTACTGAAATTACAGTTATGATAATACTTTTCTTTTTGGACATAGCAGACTGCTCCTTTATTGATTTTTTTCAAAGTATATTGTACATGGAAAATCATATTGAGTAGCTAAAATCTTTGCTTTATTTATTTTTCCGGAAGGAATAGTGCTGTTAAAATCAATATCCATATCAATTTCAGCTGATGTTCCCTTATGGGAAAGATGTAAAATGCCATTATTAAATTCAACAGTATTCATTTCACCCAATGTCATAATAAATGAATTGAGTCCGGCTTGTAGAGTTATAGAACCTTCAGGTCTTTCACCGTCCAAGCTTGTTATGGACATTGTAAACGAACTTATTTCAAGCCTCTGATTTTTGTTTGTTGTTCCGTAAGCAGTATATGATGTTGTTTTTTCCTCACCGAAAAGACCTGTATAATTGCCGGTGAATGATGAGTAATCAGAGCTGACTGTTTTCTGAAGTACCAAAAGAGCATCATATGAGTTTACATCACCATCAAAATTCATATCAGCAGATTTAAGCTGAGCGTCTGAAAGAGATGTATCTCCTACAGCATGTTGAAGTATCAACAGTGCATCGTATGAATCAACAGTACCATTTCCGTCAACATCTCCCAATTCAGCGGCATATACCGCTGAGGGAATCATGAATGCAGAGGCTATACTCAATGAAAGTACAGCTGATAATATTTTTTTAAATTTCATAAATTTGTTTCTCCTTTTTATTTTATATTTTCCACATATTTATTTCTGTCCTATTCAACTGTAACAAATTTTGCGAGATAGCATGACATCTGCGAGAATATCATAATTAATACCTCACATTTTCAAAGATTTGGCATACTGTCTGAAATTTTCCGATATATCTGTATTAAAACGACTTTTCCTGATGTAACAAAGAAATTATTTTGTACCGAAAATTCTGTCGCCTGCATCACCAAGACCGGGGATAATGTACTTGTCTTCATTCAGACATTTATCAACAGCACCGCAGTATATTTCAACATCAGGGTGAGCTTTCTGAACGGCTTCAATGCCTTCGGGTGAAGCTATAATGCACATAGCCTTGATATTTTTACAGCCCTTTTCTTTGAGTTCAGATATAGCCATGATGATTGAAGCGCCTGTTGCAAGCATAGGGTCAACGATTATTGCATGACGTTCTGAAATATCCTCCGGAAGCTTGGAATAATATTTTACGGATTCATGAGTTGTTTCATCTCTGAAAGTACCGATGTGACCGATTTTAGCGGCAGGAACAAGCTTGATAGCACCTTCAGCCATACCAAGACCTGCACGGAGAATTGGTATGAAAGCGAGTTTTCTGCCTGAAATTATATTAGTTCTTGCAACGGCAACAGGGGTTTCAATTTCTACCTCCTTGAGCGGCAAATCTCTTGTGGCTTCATAGCACATAAGCATGGCAGTTTCGGAAACGAGTTCTCTGAATTCCTTAGCACCTGTATTTTTATCTCTCATAAGTGAAATTTTATGCTGAATGAGAGGGTGGTCAGTTAAATGTAAATTTGACATAAAGCAGTACCTCCGATATTTAATATTATAGTTATGCCTGATTTTCTGATTCTATATCTGAAATCAGGTCAATTCTTCTCTGATGTCTTCCGCCTTCAAATTCGGTTGAAAGGAAAAGGTCTGCGAGTTCGAGTGCGACACCTGAACCGAGAGTTCTTGCACCTATGCACATAACATTTGAATTATTGTGCAGGCGTGTATATTTTGTGGAAAAATGGTCAGCACATAAAGCGGCTCTTATGCCCCTGAATTTATTGGCGGCAATAGACATACCAACGCCTGTTCCGCATATAAGTATACCCTTTTCGCAGCTGCCGTTTATAATTTCGGTGCATACAGCTTTTGCGATTATCGGATAATCGCATGGAGAGCCATCACCGCCGCAGTCCTTTACATCTATGTTCTGCTCCTTGAGATGAGCAATAATTTCATTTTTAAGCTGAAAACCAGCATGGTCACAACCAATAGCAATCATAATAAATCTCCAATCTTAAATCAGGTAATTTAAGTATACCCGTAAAAATGTTATTTGTCAAGCACCAGCTTTTTGAAAAAAGCTGGGCAAAAACTTTTAATTTCGCTGCTCTGCTTAATTGTTTAATTTTGTACCTGCCCGACCGCTTGGAATATTAAAAATGGGAGGTTGCATATTGCGGTGAGCCACTGCCTGCAATTTCGTTACTTTATTTAACGTGAGTTCGATGGATTATTTTTGTAGGGGCGACCATTGGTCGCCCGTTGTTGCTTATTGGAAATTTCATCAGGCGGCTTCCAGCCGCCCAA
>JBJEQS010000091.1:0-3394 GCA_051881875.1 Oscillospiraceae bacterium | reverse complement strand
CTTTCGTTTTAAGCTTAATAATAACATTCTGTAACTACCCGACCGCTTGGATAAAACAAAATACTTAAAACCGGAGGCGGCAACTCGCCGCAAAAAGCTGGGCAAAAAACTTTTAGTTTCGTTACATAGTTTTATAAAACCTTTTTTACCTACCCGAAAATTTTATGCTGATATATGGTTATTTGTCAGGTAAGTTAATATTATTGATTGCCATAAAGAAAAATATTGACTAAAAAGGGGAGGCGGCGACTCGCCGCCCGTTAGAATTCAATTTTTCCGTAAAGTCCTGCATTGATATTATCTTCAGGCTTTGGTTTTTTATAATCCTTTTCAAAGCTTGTCTTCAAATCAAGTGAACGAGGTGTAAAGTTCTTGTTTTTCTTTTTATAATCCTTTTTCGGACGGTCATTTCTCTTTGTTGTTGATGAAATTATAACTTTTCTGTAAGGTTCTTCGCCTACTGAATGTGAGGAAACTCCCTCAATTTCAGAAACAGCAGAATGTATTATACGTCTTTCATAAGGGTTCATCGGTTCGAGAGCAGTTGAACGTCCACTTTTTATAACTGATTTGGAGATTTTTACGGCGAGTTCTTCAAGAGTCTGTTTTCTCTTGGCACGATAGCCGCAGCTGTCGAGAGTAATGCGGTAATATTCGCTTCTGTCGCCTTTATTGCAAACCATTGAAGCGAGATACTGCAAGGCATCAAGGGTTTCTCCTCGTCTGCCTATGACAGCTCCTGAGTTATCACCGTTGAAAGTGATAATTGCACCTGACTCTGTTTCTTCGATAGTACTGCCTGAATCAATTCCCATTTTATCCAGAATGGATTTAACATAATTCTGAGCAATTTCAGCCTTTGAAAGCGGTTCAGAATTATCAGAATTATCAGAATTTTCAGCAGCTTCATCAGGAGTATATTCTGCCTCAACCTTTGCTTCACTTCTCAGCATTCCGAAAATGCTTTTCTTAGGCTCGGCAAGAATTGTAAATTTTATTTTCGATTCATCAACACCGAAAAAATCGGCTGCCATAGCTTTGGCTTCATCAAGGGATTTTGCAGAAAAAATCTCAGTCATCTTCAAATCACTCCTTATTATTATTTATTGTCATCGCCATACTTTTCAGCCATACGTTTTCTGGCTTCATTGAGAAGCTGACGCTGATATTCATTCAGTTCAGATTTTGACATTGATTCCCTCATGGGATTGGACGCACCCTGCATTGCAGCCTGCTGCTGTTCCATCATTTTTTCCATAAATCCGGGTTTTTTGTTTTTAGCCTTGACCTTTTCCTTAGCAAGCATAGCTTCAACACGTTCAGGCGTCATTACAGCATTTATGATAATGGTCTGAATGAGTGAGAAAAGTGAGGAAAGAGCCCAGTAGAAGCCCACACCTGCCGGAAATCCGAATGCAATCCATACGGAGAAAATCGGCATAGTATAGAGCATCACATTCATGCTGCTCATCATTTTAGCGGCTTCGGGGTTATCATGTGTCTGTTTTATCTGTGTATATAGTGTAAGTATCAGCTGGAATAATCCTGATGCAATCGGAATCATCAGAAGTGCAACGGCTGAAGCATTCCATACCTCAGGGTGAATTGTAGGTGTAACGCCTAAATCTATAAGTCCGAAAAGAGAGTTGTTGAAACCGCTGATTTTTTCAGCAAAGCCGTCCATGCTCTCAAAAATTCTGGGGTTATCCTTTGCATATTTCATTATGATAAGCTCAGGACGTGAACTTAAATATTTTTCGGTTATGCCTGCATCTGTGAGATATGCGGAAAGCACCTCTGTTGCAGTGCTTATGGTATCCTTTGAGATACGCAGAATATGCGTCAGAGGACGATAGACAACGTCAAGGATTCCATAGAGTATAGGGAGCTGAATGAGCAGCGGCAGACAGCCTGCCATAGGATTGATATTATGCTCCGTATAAAGCTTCATCTGTTCCTCCTGAAGCTTCTGCGGATTATTCATATAGCTTTTCTTCAGCTTTTCAAGTTTCGGAGCAAGGGCCTTCTGTTTGAAATTCATCTTCTGCTGATTGATATTCAGCGGCATAAGCAGCAGCTTTGCAAGTATCGTAAAGATTATAAGCGAAATGCCGTAATTTTTTACGACTGAATATATGCCGTACATTATAAGACCAAGCGGATAGCCGATAATCTGTCCCAAAATAATTAACCTCCAATAAATTTATTTGTGTCTGAAAAAATCACGCACTGAGGGAAATTCCTCAGGAACATAATCGAAACCGCCCTTGCAGAGTGGATTGCATCTTAATATCCGCCATAAAGCGAGAACCGAGCCTTTAATTATTCCGAAACGCTCAACAGCCTCAATGGCATATACTGAGCATGACGGATAGAAACGGCATGACGGCGGAAGCAGGGGAGAGATAAATTTCCTGTAAAAATGGACAGGCAGAAGAAAAATATTTCTAATTTTTATCATCAGAAAACACCTTGTTTATCTCCTTTAATGCACGTCCGCCTAAGAAACGGCTCACAGCGGAGGTATCGGCATAAGGAGCAGAAGCTCTTGCAACGATAACAATATCCATGCCGACAGGGAACAGGAGTTCATTTTCTCTGTATGCCTGACGGATAATTCTCTTTGCTCTGTTGCGTTTAACGGCATTGCCGACCTTTTTGCCGGCGGTTATGCCGAAGCGGTTAAAGGGCAGGGAGTTTCTGCGGAAATAAACCACAACGTTTTTGGATACAACGCATGAGCCTTTTCTGTAAAGGTTCAGGAAATCCCTGTTGTCATTTAAAATTTCAGTATAAAGCATAAAATAAATCAGATACGGCATATATATGCCGCATAATAAAGAATAAGCGTATGTATTATAAAATAGACCACGCTGAGTGGTCTATAAAGCTGCGGATATAAGGCACAGCCTCCGCATAAGCGGAAGCGATACCATGTATTGACGATTGAAAAAAGCAGATTAATAAGAAAGTCTTGCTCTGCCCTTTGCACGTCTGCGAGCGAGAACCTTGCGGCCGTTCTTTGTAGACATTCTTTTCATAAAGCCATGTTCTTTTTTTCTGTGAAGCTTCTTAGGCTGATATGTTCTTTTCATTGCTTAATCACTCCTTTACGATTTCATGCAACATTTCCCGTATGGAAAATGGTTATTGGCTTATGGATAAGGCAACATAGCCTTGCAATAATATAGTATACCGCAAAACATAGTATTCTGTCAAGTGTTTTGGGAAAAGTTTTTGGTTTGAGGGTAAATCGTGCTGATTTTTGAACGATATTTGGTTAATATTTTAAATTGGTCGTCGGGTAAAAAATGCAACAATGGAGCAAAACCAAAAGAAGAAGTTTTGGTCAAGCTTTTTCAAAAGCTTGCGGTTTCCAAAGGCAGAGCCTTTG
>JBJEQS010000090.1:0-14679 GCA_051881875.1 Oscillospiraceae bacterium | reverse complement strand
TTATTATGTAAGAAAGGAGTTATATATGCGGAAAATATCGGATAAAATCTCGGTGAGGCTTATTGTATATATCCTGTTGATTGTATTGCAGTGCATATTTATTGTAACGGCTGCTGCTGATATAAGTATATACTGTACAGTATTGTATAAACTTATCCGCATTACAGGCATTTTCATTATTTTCAGAATAATTTTCAGCAATTCTCACCCTGAATTAAAAATAATATGGGCGGTTGTAATATCTCTTTTTCCTTTAATATCTGTTATATTATATGCAATAGCGGCTGCAAAAAAATCACATCTCAGAAATTACAGAAAATATTTTCCCGCCAATACATCAGATGACAGCGAAATTATGGATATGCTGAAAAAAAGAAATATCAATGCATATCGCATAAGCCGATATATAAGCAATGCCTCCGGAAGCAGAATATATACAAATACGCTGACAGAATTTTATGGCTGCGGAGAGGATTTCTTTTCAGATTATATAGGTGAACTTGAAAAGGCGGAGAGATTTATTTTCATAGAGTATTTTATTATATCCAAAGGAAAAATGTGGAACAGGATTCTTGATATACTTATAAAAAAGGCAGAAGCAGGAGTTGATGTGCGTATAATATATGACGGTTTGGGAACAGTTAACTTTTTCAGCAGGGATTATTTCAGGAAACTTTCAAAGTATGGTATAAAAACAGCTGTACTGAGTCAGTTTATTCCTGCAATAGATACGCTTTTCAAATCATATGACCATCGGAAAATAACAGTTATCGACAACAGAACATCATATACAGGAGGTCTTAATCTTGCTGATGAATATATAAATGCAAAGCAGGTTCATGGCTACTGGAAAGATTATGCCATAAAAATGGAAGGAAGTGCATCGGAAGGATTTACAGCAATATTTCTTAACACATGGAATTTCTGTTGTAAATCGTATTCGGAGTATATACCGCCATGCAGTAAAATTTATGACAGTGACGGATTTATAATGCCTTTCGGTGATGTGCCTTATAAGCGGAATGCAGTTGGAAAAATGGTCTATATGGAGATTATACGAAATGCCAAAAGCTATGTTTATATAACAACGCCTTATCTTGTACCTGATGATGAAATACTTTCTGCATTGTATTTCAGTGCGGAAAGCGGAACAGATGTCCGTATAATAACTCCGCATATTCCCGATAAAAAATATGTACACGCAGTAACACGAATGAATTATAAACGGCTTATCGGTGCAGGCATAAGAATTTTTGAATATTCTGAGGGGTTTATTCATGCAAAATCGGTAGTGTCAGATGATAAGTTTGCAGTAACGGGAACTGTGAATTTTGATTTCAGAAGCTTTAATATGCTTTTTGAAAACAGTGTATTCATGTATGATTCATCAGCAGTATTGCAGATAAAAAATGACTGCATGAAAATGTTTGATGAATGTATTGAAATAACCGATGAATTTTTTACAGAAAAATCATTGACTAAGAAAATAATATATCCGATACTCAGATTTTTTTCACCGCTTATGTAAAATAACGTGAGTTCGATGGATTATTTTTGTAGGGGCGACCATTGGTCGCCCGTTGTGGTTCAATTGAAACTTGATTGGTACTGTTCTGCGAACTGTGTTCACACAAACTTTTGCGGCAACTTGCCGCAAAAAATTTTATGTATATCATATGATTATTCTTGACATTGTATCATAAGATGTGTATAATTTAGATAAAGATGTATTTTTTGTATATTTGTTATAAAATTTTTGGGAGGAGATTTATTTATATGAATATCAGGAAAATAATTTCATCAGCAATTGCTGCTGCAATGACTTTCGGCATATCAGCCGCATTGCCGCAGAATATCACTGCTGAAGCCGCTTCAGATATTAATTATGCCGAAGCTTTGCAGAAATCACTCTACTTCTATGAATGTCAGCAGGCAGGAAATCTTCCTGAATGGAACAGAGTTGAATGGCGTGCCGATTCAAATACAGATGACTTTATAGACGGCGGCTGGTATGACGCCGGCGACCATGTTAAATTCAATCTGCCTATGGCATATTCTGCTTCAATGCTCGCATGGGGACTTTATGAATATGGTGACGGCGTTGAAAAAGTAGGTCAGTATGAAATCTATCAGAACAATCTGGAATTTGTTCTGGATTATCTTGCCGCCTGTGACCTCGGTGATGAAATAGTATTTCAGGTGGGAAACGGTACTGAAGACCATACATGGTGGGGCCCTGTTGAATTGTATGCATACGGCATGGGTGAAAGTTCACCGTATACAAGACCATACTATTCCGCAAGTTCAGGCTGTTCAGCTGTATTTGGTGAAATGGCTGCTGCCCTTGCCGCAGGTGCAGCCGCACTCGAAGGCAAAAGCGACAAGACTGATAATTATATCGAACACGCAAAGCATATATTTGAAATAGCATCAACCTCGCCGAGTGATGAGGAATATAACAACAGTGATGCCTCAGGCTTCTACCGTTCATCACATTTCTATGATGAGCTTTTCTATGCGGCTAACTGGCTCTATATCGCAACAGGTGAAAAGGAATATCTCGACAAGGCTGCATCATATATTCCGCAGCTTGGCAAGGAACTCGGTTCTGATGAACTCAAATACAGCTGGGGACATTGCTGGGACGATGTTCAGCAGGGCGGTATGCTCCTCTATGCACGTTCAACAGGCGATTCAAAATATATTGAGCGTGTAAAGAAACATCTTGACTACTGGAATACAAGCGTTGAACAGCTTGACGGCGGTCTTAGATGGCTTACAACATGGGGTTGTCTGAGATATGCCGAAACAGCCGCATTTCTTGCCGCAGTTGCAAGTGATACGCTTCTGACCGGCAGTGATGCATCAAAGTATAAGGATTTCTATGAAACACAGATTAATTTTGCACTCGGTGACAATCCCGATAATTTCAGCTATGAAGTTGGATACGGTGAATCATATCCGATTAATACGCATCACAGAACTGCTCATGCTTCATGGAAAAACGATATATATGAACCTGTACAGAACAGACATATTCTCTATGGTGCATTGGTAGGAGGGCCTAATCAGGACGGAACTTATGAGGACGACAGAAACAATTACATAAATAATGAGGTTGCTACGGACTATAATGCCGGATTTACTGCCATACTCTGCAAGATGGTTTCTGAATACGGCGGAACTCCTGACCCGGATTTCCCGCAGCCCGAAATAAAAGACGATGAATTCTATGTTGAAGCAATGATAAAGACTGATTCTGCTTCGGGAACTACATTAAGCCTTAAATTCACTAACCATACAGCATGGCCGGCAAGAGTAATCGACAATATGTCATTCAGATACTACATGGATTTAAGCGAGGTTATAAAGGCAGGATATTCAGCAGATGATATTGTAGTGCGTGTTGACCGTGACCAGAGTGCAATGTATTCAGAGGTAACACCGGCTGTTGTTTCAAAAATACAGCAGTATGATGGCGATATATACTATATTGAAGTTACATATCCGGACGGCAGAGCAGCAATGCCTATTTCAACGGGCAGATGTCAGTGTGAAACAATGCTTGCACTTGTATATCCGGATTACGGCAGCGGCTGGGATTCATCAAACGACCCGTCAATAAAGGGACTTAATGAAGATGAAGGCGTTGTTGCACAGTATATACCTGTATATGAAAACGGAACAATTATTTTCGGTACAGAGCCTGACGGTACAACAGGAAAAGGTTCAACATCAGCCAGCAACAGCGGAAATACCGGCGGAAACAATGATAAGCCGACTGCTGTAAAGGGAGATGTAAACAGCGATTCAAAGGTTAATATTCAGGATTTGCTTATGATGAAAAAATATCTTCTTGGCATGACAACACTTTCATCACAGGGACTTAAAAATGCAGATATGAATGAAAATGACACAGTTAATATCATAGATGCAGTTCTTCTTGCAAGAGAAGTACTTAAATAACGAATTCAAAAAAGGTGGGAGTTTTATAAAAACTCTCACCTTTATGTTGTTTATTATTTTGTTTTTTGCTGATATTCAATATTATTGGTTTTTAGTATTTTGCAGAACAAAATTTTTCCATTTGGAATAGCTTTCCTCACTTATTATATGTTCAATCTTGCAGGCGTCCTGTTCGGCGATTTTGCTGTCAACTCCGAGTATCTGTTCAAGAAATTTTTTTAATATGGTATGGCGTTCATATATGCTGTTAGCTTTTTCCATACCTTGCTCTGTAAGAATTATCTGACCATCATGTTCAACAGTTATAAATCCATCAGCTTTCAGTATGCCAACAGCACGACTTACACTTGGCTTGCTGTAATTGAGTTCATTGGCTATGTCAATTGAACGGACAAATGCTTTTTTCTTTGTAAGCAGGAGTATAGTTTCGAGATAATCTTCACCGGATTCATAAATCGGCAAAATAAATCGCCTCACTTTCTTATATATAAGACCTGTTAAATAACCTGAAAGTACAGTGCAGAATCAATTACTTTTCCGGTTATTTAATAGGTCTTTAATAAATATTAACACAAATGCAGTTGGAATTCAATTAAATTTTTATGAATTTTTCAGCAGATTAATAACTTCAAGTAAGTTATCAGCCTTGGCATAGAGAAGTTTTAATGTATCTTCATCAGGCTGGGAAAGGTCGGGAATCATAACGGGCTTGCAGCCGGCACGATATGCAGAAAGTATTCCGTTCGGAGAATCTTCAAGTGCAAAACATTCTGACGGATTAAGATTTATTTTTTCAGCCGCCATTAAGTATATGTCAGGGGCGGGCTTACCGTTTTCAACCATTGATGCGGTTACTATTTCATCAAAATAGTGTATGATATTGAGTTTTTTCAGATATCCAGTTGTTCTTTCAAGGTCTGTGGCAGTAGCAACAGCTTTTTTGTATCCGTTCTGTGTAAGGTATTCAAGAAGTTCATCAAGACCATATTTTTTCTCAATATCATTTTCTTTCAGATATTCGTTCATAAGCTCGATACGGCGTTTTTTTACCTTGTAGTAATCAAATTCGTCACCGAAAAAGCCATGCATTTTTTCAATGGCATATTTAGGGGCAAGGCTTCTTATCTGTAAAACGTGTTCTTCGTGCATATCAAATCCCATTTCAACAGATGCCTGTATCCAGAAACGCATGAGCAGTTTTTCGGTATCAATCATAAGCCCGTCCATATCGAATATTACACCTTTTACCATTGAATATCCTCCTTCATAGAAATACCTGAACAGAATAAATCCATTCAGGTATTTTAATTATTTAATAGACATATGTAAGATTATTCCTTGACAGGTTCAAGTACAGCATAGTTATCATCTTCACGTTTGTAAACAACATTTACAAGACCTGTTTCAGCATTTTCAAACATAAAGAATGAGTGACCGAGCATATTCATCTGGAGAATAGCTTCATCTGTTGACATAGGACGCATAACAAACTTTTTATGCTTGATAACTTCAAAGCTTACCTGTTCCTCGACAACATCGGTATAGCCTTCCTTGAAAGCAGTATCCTTTAGGCGTTTTGAAATTTTGGTCTTATTTTTGCGGATTTGTCTGATAATCTTGTCAATAGCGGCATCAAGAGCAACGTTCTTGTCTTCAGCGGAACATTCTGCTCTGAAAATCATGCTGTTATATTTAACAGTGAGTTCAAGAACGATTGAACCCTTATACTCATACATAGTGATTTTGGCTTCGGCTTCTTCACCGAAGAATTTGTCAAGTTTGGCATTAAGTCTGGTTTCGGCATGATTGATAAAAGTCTGGGAAGCTTGCATTTTTCTTGCAGTAATAGTGATATTCAAAGTAATTCCTCCTTTATCGCAAGCAGGATAAGATAATTTTCATATAAAGCTTACGATTTATGTTATGGTTATATTATAGCATATATACTTTAAAAATTCAAGTATTTTTATAAAAAATTATTAAATATGTCAGTAACAGGTAAATGATTTATAAAATTTTATTTTAATGAATCTCAGATAAAATCTGTTTTATTTTAAAACAAATTATGTAAAAGCAGGAATTTATCTTTTAATTGTTGAAAATATATGTTATAATAGGTATCGTAAAAATAATATTAGTTAAGGGGTTTTTGAATTGAAACTTACATTCCGTAAAGGCTTTAAAGATGGTCTTCCGATACTGATGGGATATTTTTCAGTATCATTTGCATTTGGTATGCTTGCAGTCAGCAAGAATTTTTCAATATGGGTACCTGTACTCATATCATTCAGCAATTTCACAGGAACAGGGCAGTTTGCAGGACTTGACCTTATGTATGCGGGTGCTGCCTGCGTTGAGGTGGCATTTACAGTGCTTATAATAAATCTGAGATATTCACTTATGTCGCTGTCGCTTTCGCAGAAGCTGCATGATAATGTTACGCTTGCACAGCGTTTTGCAATTGCATTCGGAAATACTGACGAGATATATGCCGTTGCAATGAAGCAGGAATCATATCTTAATGCGAGATATATGGCTGGACTTATACTCAGTTCATACATAGGCTGGACAGGCGGTACAATAATTGGTGCAGTTGCAAGCAGTATTGTTCCTGAATCTGTACTGGGAGCATTGGGAATAGCACTTTATGCAATGTTTATAGCGATAATAATTCCGCCGGCAAGGGAAAATTCAGCCATTGCTAAGATAATACTCATAGCTGTTGCAATGTCATGTATGTTCAGATATATACCGATACTTTCGGGTGTAAGCAGCGGCTGGGTTATAATAATATGCGGAGTTGTATCATCAGTAATAGGAGCAGTTCTTTTTCCGATTAAAGAGGATAATAAGCTCACAGAAAAAGCAGAGGAGGTCAGAGTATGAATGTTACATATATAATAGTATGCATAACTCTTATGGCACTTGTGACATATATACCAAGAGTTCTGCCGCTGGTGCTTTTCAGAAAAAAGCTTGATGACGGATTTTTAAAATCATTTCTGAAATATATGCCGTATGGTGTACTTGCGGCAATGGTTTTTCCGGGAATATTTTATTCGACATCATCACCGGTATCAGCGATAATCGGTACAGTCGTGGCACTGGTAATGTCATTTTTCAAAATGGACTTGCTGCCTGTTGCAGTATGTGCGGTATTATGCGTTTTTCTTACAGAAATGTATATTATATAGTATGAGCAGTCAGAACAATTGAGAGGAGGAGAAACTATGGATTTTAATTGGGACAAGGAAGTAATTATTTATAAGCTTCAGGAGTTATGGTCACAGCTTTCGCAGAGCTTTGAGCAGGGCTGGAATTCATTCAATGAGGCGATAGGGGATATAATGTTTCCCGAAAACCTTACTATTGCATCAGCTCTTATTCTTATGATTATAACTTCTTTTGTACTTTTCAGTAAATCCATGAAAGAGAATTCAGCAGAAAGAAAAAAAATCAATTCGATAAATCATCAGATGTTTTTAGTTGATGAGGAAACATATTATCCGCTTAATGCCGATGAAATTATAATCGGCAGACACAGTGCAGTTGATATAAAATTTCCTGAAATGTATGTTTCAAGGTATCATGCAATAATCAATGTATGCAACGGAACATGGAGCATTACAGACCTTAACTCATCATATGGAACATTTGTAAACGGACAGAGAATTTCACATAAAAGAATATATGATAATGATGAAATTCAGATTGGCAATAAAATTCTGATATTCAGACAAAAGGAATCACAAAAGAAAAAGAAGAAAGGAAAGGAGGAAAAGCATGAACAAGCTGAATAATGGTATATCATATTCTATGGTTTCATTTTTTGTGGTTCTCACGCATATTGCAATGCTTTCAACAGTATTTGCAAAGGGAGAATATGAATCGCTGATACCTGTTTTTATACTTTCGGGAATTGTCATTGCCTCTGATTTCTTTTATTTTGCGGTTATAAAGAATTTCAAGCAGGATACATATACAATGGATTTTTTTCTTGTATTCATACTGAATATGAGTGTGATTTTCCAGTCATGCTTCGGAGAGGTTTCATTCAATTACAAGCATTTCATAACTACAATAGTGGGATTTATATGCTGTCAGATTGGCTTTCGTATTTCAAGGAATTATGCACTTCTTGAGTCAAAAAAGAAATTCATGTATGCAGGAATAGCATTTCTCATGGTTGTAATACTTGTATTTACAGGAAGGAGAAGCATATGGATTGATTTTGGTTTTTTCTCGGTTCAGCCATCAGAATTTATAAAGCCGTTGTTTGCCGTTGTATGTGCAACATCTCTTACCGCACAGCAGAACAAGGTTAAAATTCTCGGTTTGAATGTTGTTCCTGATAATATTTATCTGTTTATAACAACAGTTGTAATAGTAGCATTGCAGTGGTGGTGTCGTGACCTCGGAAGTCTGCCGACATTTTGTGCGGCGGCAGGCTGTGCGTTTATACTCAGAATATGCTATCCGCAGGCTAAATTTTCAAAGAAGAAAATAATTGCATTATGCGTGGCAGGAGTCGGAGTAATATCGGCGGCAATAGCCTTTGCACCGTCATATGTAAAAGACAGGCTTTCTGTTGATATATGGGCTGATAAAAACGGAAACGGCTATCAGCAGTGCAAGGCACTTATTGCTATTGCACAGGGCGGCTGGTTCGGAAAAGGACCTGCAAAAGGCAGTCTGCATAAAGTTGCGGCATATGATACAGATATAGTATTCTCATCTATTTCAGAGGAATGGGGATTTGTAATGGCAATATTTGCGGTTATGTCCGTAATACTAATGCTTTGTCTGGTAATAATAAATCACCCCCGTTCATATTATCACAGTACACTTGCAGTAAGCATATGTGCAATGCTTGTTACCCAGATGGCTCTTAATATTTTCGGTTCATGCAATATGATACCGTTTACGGGAGTAACAGTTCCTTTCATATCCAACGGAGGAAGTTCAATGGTTTCATGCAGTTTTATGATAGGTATGCTTAAAGCAACACAATCACCTGTATATACGCTTCCGCCGTCAAAATTTATGAAGAAGAAAAAGAAAAAATCCGGTAAGAAGGAGGAGATGAAGCATGAAAAGTCTTAGGCGGGGAAGCATACTCATAGGACTTATAATAGCTGCATTTGTCATAGGCATGATTGCACTTTTTGCAAAAATCCAGCTTGAAGCTTCTTACTATATTATCAATTCAAATGAGTCAACACTTGGAATTGTATACGATAAGGACGGAGATGTACTCTTTGATGAAAAGATTAATTACAGCAAATATCCTGACTATCAGTTTGCTGATGTAGGAAATTTCATAGGCGATTCAAGCGGTCAGATGACAAATACCATCGTCTCAAGAAATTCCGAAATACTGAATAATTATACATTCTCAGGGGGAGTTAATTCTCAGGAGGGAAAGAGTGCGATATATACAACTCTTGACCATGCAGCAAACAGAAAGGTATTCAATGCATTTGGTTCAAAAGAGGGTTGTGCAATAGCATATAACTATAAGACAGGTGAGATACTTGTATGTGTCAGTCTTCCATGTGTAAATCCCATGAAAGGCTATGACAATTTACCGTCAGGAAGTCTTTTATGCAAAAATTTTATAAAGACAGTTCCCGGTTCAACTCAGAAAATTGCTACTCTTGTATCAGCATTTGAAACAATGGGATATAATAAGCTGTACAGTAAATCATATGAGTGTACAGGTTCATATCTTAACCATGAAAATCTGAATATAAACTGTCACAATAAATACGGTCATGGAGTGCAGAATATATCGGAAGCATTTGCGAACAGCTGTAATCCGTTTTTTGCACAGCTTGTTGAGGATAAGGATTTAAGTCTTGAAAGCATAAAAAGATGTTATACAAGAATGGGATATGCAGTAAACGGAAGTACGGAGAATGAATTTGAAATTGATGGAATACGTTCTGAAACAGCGTCAACCACTCTTACAAATACAGATGAATTCAATACACAGTGGAGCTGTATCGGACAAGGTGAATCAATGGTAAGTCCATGTCAGCTGATGATGTGGCAGAGTGCCATTGCCAATGAAACCGGAAAAGCTACAATCCCTTATTTTATCAGTTCAGCAACAAATGTAAAGGGCAGAGTTGTAAAAGAGGGGAGTACCAAATATACAACAACATTATTTTCAGCACAGACAGCATCATATGTAAAAGAGATAATGGTGGAAAACGGTACGAATAATTATAAGAATACAGTCGGATTTAATCTTGGTGTTAAGAGTGGTACTGCTCAGGTAAAGCATGGTGATGAGGAAAATTCATTGCTCACAGGCTTCTGTACTGATGAGGATTTTCCGATAGCATTCTGCATTGTGATTGAAAACCGTGTAAGCGGCGAAGTGAGTACGGAGCATATAGCCTCGGTTATGCTTTCAGCATTATATAATAATATGTGATATATTCAGACAGCGATTTTAAATCGCTGTTTTTTTGTTATCAATAAACAAAAAAAATCAGCACATCAAGTATAATATATACAAATTTATATTATTTTGATGAAAATACTTGAAAATCACGAAACGATGTGGTATCATTGAATTACAAAAAGGTGGTGATTTGATTTGAAAATTACAATAAAAGCTACAGTTTCGGAAAATATATTTCCGGCTGATTATACAAGACCGGTTATGAGTCTTATCAAGCATACTTATGAAAAATCAAGTAATGAGATGTATAATTCCTCTTATGGAAAAAATACTCAGAAAAATTATTGTTTTGCGGTGAGATTCAATAATCCTGTATTCAAAGGTAAACAGATAATTCTTGATGACAGGGAAATTACGATATATATTTCAACAGATGATATTGCATATAGCATTGATATATATAATGCATTTCTTGGAATGAGAAGAAAACCTTATCCGATGCCGGACGGAAATACGATTACTGTTCAGAAGGTATTATTGCATAACCATAAGGAAATTGAAAAGAATGATGTGCTTGTTAAGATGGTTTCTCCGCTGCTTGTAAAAAAACATGAGGGCAGAAAGGATTATTTTTATTCATGGGACAGCGAGGAATTTATACCAACACTTGAAAATTCCATCAGAGTGACTGCATCTGAACTTAGTGGGAAAGATATGTCCGACAGGCGTATCGAAGTAATACCGTATGCTCCGAAGAAAACAGTTGTATACTGCTTTGGTATGAAGGTCACTGCAAATATAGGTATATACAGGCTCTCAGGCGACCTTGATGTACTTAATCTGATATATCAGACAGGTATGGGAAGCAAAAGAAGTGCAGGATTTGGTATGTTTGAAATATTATAGACAGGAGGTGAGATTTTATGGATGGATATATAAGCACAACGCTTGACGGCTCATTTATCAAAAATGCAGGTATATGCGGATTTGTAAAATTTCTTGAAATGAATAATGCTGAAAAAGGCAGTGATTATATAATAAAAGGACAGACATTGCATATAAGCATTGAATATCTGAAAAATAAAGATATTCCGGAAATGTATGTGAGTACGATTGCAAAACATTTTGAAAATAATACTAAATTCAGCAGGGTTATAACTGATGAAAAGGAAAAAGCAGATAAGTATTATAAACAGCTTACTGAATCAGATGATGAGAAGTCAAAGACAGAAGCAGAGAAAAAGTTGAAAGATATTTTCAAGGAATTTGAAGATATGATGCTGAAAAACAGTTTTAAGGCGGCTTATGAGATAATTGGAATGTATGACGGGATTACTTACATAAATGCAGAAATTATCAATGAAATGAAAAAGGAAAAGGATAATCTCGAAATCAGATATAGAAAATACTGTGATATAATCAGCATTGTAAATCAGAAAATTGTAAAGGAAAATCTTATATATACAGAACTGCTTTATACCAAATTCAGATATTGTTTTTCAGAAAATTCAACATCTCATAAAATTACAGCACTTGATGCCAAGGAAAAACGTGCTGATACAATTTATAAGAATTTCTATCAGCCATTGCTTGAAGAATTTGATATTGATGAGAAAAAAAAGAAAAATCGCTGCATTGAATGTATGGAATATTCAAAAAATAATCGTGCAATATCTTTTATGACAGATACAGCTGATGATTTGGGAAAGAAAAAATCGTATTACTGGAACTGTAAGCCTGATGCGTATGTATGTCCTTTATGTGCATTTCTGTATCTTTTTGTTCCTCTTGGATTTGTGTTTATTGGCTCAGATGCAGTGTTTATAAATACAAATACAAGTATAAATATACTTATGAATTCAATGGGTTCATATGCACAGCTTATTGATAAAGGAAATTCATTCCGTCAAAGAGTTTACAGAGTATTCACATCTGAAAAAATAGATATTCTGAAACAGAAAACAAGTAATTTTCAGGTTATTGTTCGTTCATCGGATTTTCAGCGTTATGAGATGAATGTCATAGACAGGAATATGATTGAAAAGCTTGAAAAGGGAAAAAAATATCTGACATGGCTTGAAACAAAATATGTAAAGCTGTCGGATTCATTTATGAGTGTATATGACAGTGTATTTGAAAATATACTTGCTCATCGTTCACAGTATATGCTTATTGACAAGCTTATGAAGTATGAATTTTCAAATGACGGGCATTTTGGATATATAAGAAATATTCTTAATTTACAGATTATATTTAATGGAGGCGATAATATGGAGGATTTGAAGAAAAAGGTTGATACCGCATTTATGGCAGGAAAAGCCATGAGAGAAAATATACTCGGCAAGGAAAAAGCAAATTCATCGGACAGCGAAGATGACAATTCACTCAGAGGTTTTGTATACAGGCTTGTAAACCTTGCAGCCGTAGGGGATAAATCACAGTTTCTTGATACTGTAATCAGAATATATTCCGGATATAACCTTACAATACCATCAATTTTTAAGGAATGTTATAAGTCTGATGATACATTCAAGGCTATAGCACATGGTTTTGTACTGGGACTTAAATACGTTAAATTTGATGATAATAACAATAAGGAGGACAATAAAAATGAATAAGAACGGACTTACACTTACAATGATTTTCGAGGCTTCATCTGCAAACTATGGTGAGAGTATCGGCAATATCGCACAGCTCAAAAAGATGACACGTTCAGGCGGGGAAGTATATACATATATTTCAAGACAGGCTGTCAGATATAATATCGTTCAGCAGATGGGCATTGATGATACCCCTGTTGATAATCAACAGAAAGTAGTACAGTTTTCACCTGAAACAGATATAAAGGATTATCCGGAAATAGACCTTTTCGGCTATATGAAAACTTCAAAGAAAACTCTTATCAGGAATGCTGTAGTAAGACTTAGCAATGCAATATCCCTTGAACCGTATAAATCTGATATGGATTTTCTAAATAATATGGGACTTGCAAAACGTAAGGATTTGGAAAATGCTCTTGCTCAGAGCGAGATACATAAATCACTCTACTGCTATACTGTAACAATTGACCTTGATAAGATTGGAATTGATGAAAATACAAATACCGAGATTGATAAATCCGAAAGAGCCGCAAGAGTTATAAAACTTCTTGAAACAATACAGTTCCTTTACAGAGATATAAGAGGCAGACGTGAAAATTTAAATCCGATATTTGTAATAGGCGGAGTATATGAACGCAAAAATCCTTACTTTGAGGACAGAATAAAGCTTGATAAGAAGAAAATCAACGTATCTGCAATAAGGGATATAATTAATTCATGCAGCGATACAAAGGATAATACAGCAGTTGGAATGATTGATGGATTTTTTGAAAATGATGCTGAAATAAGACAGGAACTCAATGCCGCAGAAGTAAACAGCGTATTCGCAAAGCTTAAAGAAGAAGTGGAGAATTATTATGCATAAAGCTGTGAGAATAAAGATTTTTCAGCAGATGCCTAATTACCGCAAGCCGTCAAGCTTTCTGATAAAGGAAACATATCCGCTTCCGCCGTATTCAAGTGTTATCGGTATGATTCATGCTGTATGCGGATTTGAAAAAGGAACATATCATCCCATGAAAGTAAGCATACAGGGAACTTCAGGCGGTGCTGTTTCGGATTATGCGGTTATGTATATGTTTGCTCCTGAATCCACAATCTATGATGCTGATAAGGAAACAGGCGGAAAGAAACTGAGAGGTATTCTTGTAAAGGGATACGGAGATATAAAGGATACAGGGCTGAATCGCTCTCCCAAGTGTGTCGAACTGCTTACAGATGTACACCTTGTTATACATATTATTCCTGATGATGAAAGCGAACTGGAAAAGATTGCTGAAAGTTTTATGAATCCGCCTGAATATATAAGCCTTGGCAGACGTGAGGATATTGCAAGGATTGATGATGTTTCAATAGTCGAACTTTGCGATGAACCTGATGATTATGCAATACTTAAATATGATGCATATGTTCCTGTAAAGTATATGGAAGATGTATCGGGCGATGAAATAAGGGGTACTATATATAAGCTGTCAAAGGTTTTCGATACATCTGATAAAAGCGGTATCCGCACATGGAAAGAAGTTGTACAGGCAAGACATATGCCGAAAGACTGTGGGATAGATGAAGAAGCCTTTGAAAATGAATATGCAATGTATGACAGCGAAATAAATACGCCTGTATTTTTTGCATAAAATTTTGTTGAATAACGTGAGTTCGATAACCAAAAATAAAAGTTTTGGTCAAGCTTTTTCAAAAGCT
>JBJEQS010000089.1:0-3396 GCA_051881875.1 Oscillospiraceae bacterium | reverse complement strand
TTTGCCCCTTGACCCCACCAGCTTTTTGAAAAAAGCTGGGCAAAAACTTTTGGTTTCGTTGCTTTATTTACTTATACTTTTTTTCTTATTACTCGACCGCAAAATAAATATAATGCTCAAAACCGAAGGCGGCAGCTTGCCGCAAAAAGCTTGACCAAAACTTTTGTTTTTGGTTGTCGAACTCACGTTAATTACTTGCTTAATTTCTTTACAGCCGCAAGGAGTGCATCAACCTTATCAGTTTTTTCCCATGCAGCATTGAGGTCTTCTCTGCCCATATGACCATATGCGGCAAGCTGTCTGTACTGCGGTTTTCTGAGTGAAAGCATATTGATGATTGAATCAGGTCTGAGGTCGAATACTTCATCAACTGCTGCCGCTATAATCTGCTCATCAGCCTTTCCTGTTGAGAATGTATCAACAAGGATTGATACAGGCTTTGCAACACCGATTGCATATGCAAGCTGAATTTCACACTTGTCAGCAAGACCTGCGGCAACGATATTCTTTGCGATATATCTTGCAGCATATGCAGCAGAACGGTCAACTTTAGTCGGGTCTTTACCGGAGAATGCACCGCCGCCATGTCTTGAATATCCGCCGTAGGTATCAACTATAATCTTTCTTCCTGTAAGACCGCTGTCGCCCTGAGGGCCGCCTGTTACAAATCTTCCTGTCGGATTTATATAATATTTTGTATTTTCATCAAGGAGTTCAGCAGGAACAACCGGCTTGATAACATATTCCATGATGTCTTCCTTAATCTGTGCGAGTGAGATTTCAGGAGCGTGCTGTGATGATACAACGATTGCATCAATTCTTACAGGCTTGTCATCTTCATATTCAACAGTTACCTGAGTTTTTCCGTCAGGACGCAGATATGCAAGAGTCTTGTCCTTTCTTACCTCTGAAAGTCTGAGAGCAAGCTTATGAGCCATTGATATAGGCATAGGCATAAGTTCCTTTGTTTCATTGCAGGCATATCCGAACATTATACCCTGATCACCTGCACCTGTTTCGCTGGCATCATCGCCCTCTTTAGATTCAAGAGCCTCATCAACACCCATGGCAATATCCTTTGACTGTTCATCAATAGATGTGATAACAGCACAGGTCTGAGCATCAAATCCGAATTTTGCTCTGTCATAGCCTATATCGGAAATAACATTTCTTGCGATTTTCGGAATATCAACATAAGCACTTGTAGTAATTTCGCCCATGCAGAGAACCATGCCTGTAGTTACAGCTGTTTCGCAGGCAACTCTTGCAGTCGGGTCTTTTTCAAGTATCGCATCAAGTATGGCATCTGAAATCTGGTCGCAGATTTTATCGGGATGTCCTTCTGTCACTGATTCTGATGTAAAAAGCTTTCTCATTATAAAAAACCTCCTTAAAATATAAAACGATATTTTTCAGAAAATCTCATAACCGCACAAAATAAAAAAAGATATTCAGAAAACCCGAATATCTTTGAATTTCTATAATAAAAAATCCTCATCTTTCGGATTAAACCGCAGGATTTAGCACCTTTCTTATTATAAAGATGGTTGCCGGGCTTCAAAGGACCTGATTCCTCCGCCACTCTTGATAAGGTTATTTAATTTTCATAAATTTATTATAGCATTGATATACTGCTTTGTCAAGCATATATAAGAAATTTCCATAAAAAATATAAATTCGATTAATTATTTTTGTAGGGGCGACCATTGGTCGCCCGTTGTGAATTATTGAGAATTTGATGGTTTCTGTTTTGCGAACTGCGTTCGCCCAAACTTTTTTTGGAAAAAGTTTGACAAAAAACTTTTCTGAACGAATTAAAAGGCAGGGGCTTCGCCCCCGCACCCCTTGGAGTTTCGCCGTCTGCGGACGGCGACAAGGGCTTTGCCCCTTGACCCCACCAGCTTTTTGAAAAAAGCTGGGCAAAAACTTTTAGTTTCGCTACTTTGTTTTATAAAATCTTTTTTTACCTACCTGACCATTGGGATAATCTTAATCAATCCACCAGAATTTTTCTTATCTCCTCCACTGTTTTTTCATTCTCAAATGTTGATGAATAGCTGTATATTGCAATTCCGTCAACCATACTATTGTTAATGGCATATTCAAGCTGTCTTTCTGTAATGTCATCATTCTCAATCCATTCATTCTTTCCCTTGCCTGCCCATTTATCCTCCTTACCGTTTTTATATGTGCATATCCCTGCAATCAGCTTCGGCTCATCAGCCATATCGCACCATTCCTCCAAAGTTGCGGCAAACGGACATAAGCTGTTTTCAAAACCATAGTAAAGCTGCGGAACAATGTAATCACAGTATCCCTTTTCCGAACACCATTTCTTTACATCGGCATACTGTGAAGAATAATCCGCATCAATATTACCCTGAGGACTTATTCCGAAAAGTATCTCATTATTTACCGAATTTATCACATCATAAATCTCTCTTACCATAAAGCTTGCATTGTCAAGCCTCCACTGTGCAAGATTATCATTTCCCGACTGTGCAAATGCCGTATCATCAAAAAATTCCTTTGTAGTCGGATAGAAATAATCATCAATATGAATTCCGTCAACCTTGTAATTTTCGACTATTTCCATTACACCATCTGCTATAAAGCTTCTGACCTCGCTGTATGCAGGATTAAGATACCACATATCCTCACTGCATACTATATAAATACCGTTCTTTTCACTATCATCATACCACTGCTTAATCCGATATTCCGATGACATATTATCCATCTGCTTTGTTGTCTGAATTCTCATCGGATTAATCCATGCATGAAATGACAATCCCATTGAATGTGCCGTATCAATCATTATTTCAAGAGGGTCAAAATCAGAATTTTCAGAAAAATACTGTCCATGCGGAAAAAGCTTTGAATTATAATACGCATCTCCGTTTGAACGCACATGAACATATACTGTATTTATGCCGATACTTCTGGCATTTTCAAAACGCTTGTATATATTTTCCATGAATTCCTCCTCGGATTTATTCAGAAGAATGTCATTATAATCCATAGCAGTAAACCACATTGAATACTGCCTGTCATAATTTATCGGTGTATATGTGTCATAATCGACGGGGATTACTGAATCATGGTATAAGGTATCTGCTTCTTCGGGATTTTCAACGGATAATCCGACAGGCATAAATATTCCGCTTATCGCAAAAAGAGATATACATACTGCCAAGCTTATAAAAAATATAATTTTTTTCATATTCCATATTCCTCCACAATTAAATAACGTGAGTTCGATGGTTTATTGGAAATTTCATCAGTCGGCTTTCAGCCGACCAAACTTTTTTTGGAAAAAGTTTGACAAAAAACTTTTTTGAAGTATGATTGGGCGGGGGCTGCCGCCCCCACACCCCCGTTTCGCTCATTCGAGCG
>JBJEQS010000088.1:0-3406 GCA_051881875.1 Oscillospiraceae bacterium | reverse complement strand
AGCTTTTGAAAAAGCTTGACCAAAACTTTTATTTTTGGTTATCGAACTCACGTTGATTTATGGTTATTTGTCAGGTAAGTTGCATATAATTGATTTCCATAAAGAATATCGTCACACAACAGCACATAAACATCTCCAAATATAAAAATGATTAAACAGCCGACAGATTTTTTACATCTGCCAGCTGTTTTATAAAATACAAGAACAATTATCAGCCAAGTGTTACTGTAATGTTGTTTGTTTCAGCCATTTCACTTGCAGGGATATAATTATCAGCAAACTTTTTGCCGTTGATAACAATTTCCTTTACACCGCTCTGAACGCCGTCCGGATTTTCAACAGTAATAAAGAGCTTCTTTCCTCTGAATACCTTTTCAATTGTAAACTGCTTCCATTCTGACGGGATTGCCGGTGATATTTCAAGACCGTCTGCATCAGGACGCATACCGCATATACCTTCAATACAGCCTACCATTACTGTTGATGCTGTACCTGTAAGCCAGTGAACGTGTGAACGTCCCTCAAAGTCGCATCTCTTTGATTCTGTGAACTGACCATGTGCATACGGTTCGATAACTCTTATTTCAGCCTTGTCATTCATGCAGGCAGGTGAACTTTCTGTAAAGTATTCAAATGCTCTGTTACCATGACCCAAGAGTGCTTCTGCGAGTATTGCCCAGCCCTGTGTCTGTGAGAATATACCGCCGTTTTCCTTTGTATCAAGCGGATAGATATGCATTAATGCACCGTCAAACCAGTGGTCTGCATACGGCGGCTCAAGCAGCTTAACGCCATATGGTGTGTTGAGTATTCTGTGAACGCTTTCCATGGATATTTCAGCCTGTTCAGGAGTTGCAAAGCCTGAGATAACTCCCCAGCTCTGCGGATTGAGCCACATATTAGCTTCGGGGTCTTTCTTTGCACCGACAATAACTCCGTCTTCACGAATACCTCTTACCCATCTGTCCTCGTCCCAGCATTCTGAAAGTGCTGTACGGAGTTCAGCCTGTATCTTATCAAGATATGCGATATAATCCGTATCCTTCTTTTCTTCTGCCATGCTTCTTATTACATTTATGGCATAATAAAGCTGGAATGCGACAAATGTGGATTCTCCCTTTTTGCCGAGTCTTAAACAGTCATTCCAGTCTGCATGAAGTCCTGCCGGCATATGATGGTCACCGAGATTGTTCATTGAGAAATCTATTGCCTTTTTGAGATGTTCATAAACTGTGGCTTCTCCGCCGTTGGCATATACGATAACTTCATCAAGGAATTCCTTGTTTCCGCTTTCACCGATATACTTGTAAATAGTCGGGAAAAGCCATAAAGCATCATCGGCACGATATGACGGGTGACCTGTCGCTCTTACATATGAGTCATCATCAGGAGTATCCTCATGACCTGCATTATGATTGAACTTTACAAGCGGAAGTCCTGCACCGTTATCAACCTGTGCGGAAAGCATAAATCTGATTTTTTCAAGAGCCATTTCAGGTGCAAGGTGGATTATACCCTGAATATCCTGAACAGTATCTCTGTAACCATAGCCGTTTCTAAGACCGCAGTATACAAATGATGCGGCTCTTGACCATACAAATGTTGTGAAGCACTGATATGCATTCCATACATTTATCATATTATTGAATTCATCACTTGGAGTATTAACCTTAAAGTTGTCAAGCTTTGAATGCCAGTAATCCTTGAGGACTGCTATTTCCTTGTCAACAATGCCGCTTGTCTTATACTTTTCAAGAATAGCAGCTGCTTCCTCTGAATTCTTTCTGCCGAGGATATATATAAGCTCAATTGATTTTCCAGCTTCAAGAGTTATATCTGACTGCAATGCACCGCAGGCATTGAGATTATAGTTTGTTACATTGTCGCACTTGCCTTTTTCAACGGCAATCGGATTTGCATATGTTCTGTATGCACCGATAAAATTATCAAGGCTTCCGTTATATGCAGTAACCTCCGCACCAACCATGCCGAAACATCTTTCAAGATGATTTGAACCGGTTTCATCTTTCTTGTCATTTTCATTGATATGCTGAATTATTCTGTTGCCCTCAAATGTAGTGCGGTTTGTAAAGAGTGAATACTGGAGATTTACCTGGTCCTGTTCATAGTTATCCTCATTTGTAAATTCGATAAATCCGAATACTGACAGATTTCTTGCTGATGAGCTGTTATTGGTAATCACTGCTCTCCATACTTCATATGTTTCGTCCTGCGGAACATAGTATGATACCGCAGATTTTATATCAGCATATTCAGCGGATATAACTGTATAGCCTGTACCATGACGACATTCGCTCTTGTATGTATCAAGCGGCTTTGCAACAGGCTGCCATGATGCTGACCAGTAATCAGCTGACGCATTATCCCTTATGTAGATATATCTGCCGGGGAGAGCCATATTTGAATTGAAACGGTATCTTGAAATTCTGCCGTTTGCACCTGATTTTACAAAGCTGTATCCACCTGCATTGTTTGAAATGATAGCACCGTATTCAGGTGAACCGAGATAATTCACCCATGGTGCCGGTGTATCAGGCTTTGTTATAACATATTCCTTGTTTTCAAGGTCGAAGTGTCCGTATTGCATAAATAAACTCCTTTAAAAAAATCTTTTTCAATGTATCAACGGTACTATTGCAACCGTATTATATTAATAATACCATGTTTATTGATTTATTGCAACACTTTTTAATGTGAGTTCAATGATTTATTTTTGTAGGGGCAACCATTGGTCGCCCGTTATGGTTTACTGGAAATTTCATCAGACGGCTTTCAGCCGCCCAAACTTTTTTTGGAAAAGTTTAACAAAAAACTTTTTTGAACGCCTTTAAAGGCAGGGGCTGCCGCCCCCGCACCCCTGTTTCGCTCATTCGAGCGCCCAAAGGCTCTGCCTTTGGAAACCGCCAGCTTTTTGAAAAAAGCTGGGCAAAAACTTTTGGTTTCGTTGCTTTATTTACTTATAACTTTTTTCTTATGGCTCGACCGCATAATGCGGAATTGACCAATGCGGTCGAGCCGATAAATAATGTGTCCTCTGAAACTAAGCCGCTGAAAGCGGCTTGCTACGAACCGGAGGCGGCAACTTGCCGCAAAAAGCTTGACCAAAACTTTTGGTTTCGTTGTTTTATTTACTTATAACTTTTTTCTTATGGCTCGACCGCATAATGCGGAATTGACCAATGCGGTCGAGCCGATAAATAATGTGTCCTCTGAAACTAAGCCGCTGAAAGCGGCTTGCTACGAACCGGAGGCGGCAACTTGCCGCAAAAGCTTAACCAAAACTTTTATTTTTGGTTGTCGAACTCACATTTTTTATATATCCAAAATATAAAAAAATCAAGGGATGCCGTTGAATGACATCCCTTTTATAAGCATTATTCGATTT
>JBJEQS010000087.1:0-14756 GCA_051881875.1 Oscillospiraceae bacterium | reverse complement strand
GAATCCGTTCTTACAAAAGAAACGACAGATTTCTATGATTACTGGAAAGAAAAGTATCTTGTTCAGAATCCTTATGTTACTGATGAAATACAGTATTATGTATTCTATGGCGACCAGACCTATTCAGAAGCAGGTTATGAAGTCGAAGTAACCGTCTCAGAAGCCCACGGCTATGGTATGCTTATTGCAGCATCTATGTCAGATTATGACAACGAGGCTAAAGAAATTTTTGATGGTATGTATCGCTATTACCAGTCACATCTCAGTGAAATCGGACCGAATCTGATGGCATGGCAGCAAAGTGATAACGGCACAGCTATTGTCAATTCGTCCGGTGCGGATTCTGCAATAGACGGTGATATGGATATTGCCTATGCACTGCTGATGGCAGACAGCCTATGGGGCAGTGACGGGGAGATAAATTATAAGCAGTCTGCAGTTGATGTTATCAATGACATTATGACCTATGAGGTAAATAAAACGGATTGGGTGCTGCAACTTGGTGACTGGGTATATGGTTCAAGCGAAAATGATACATATTATTCTGCAACAAGGTCTTCAGATTTTATAATGCAGTATATGCCTGTTTTTGCTGAAGCTACAGGAGATGAACGCTGGCTGAAGCTTTATGAAAATACTTATAACATAATCAATAAAATCGTAGATAAATACGGTACTGGTATTCTGCCTGATTTTATCATCAAAGACAGTGCGACCGGAGAATTTATCCCAGCTCCTGCGAATTTACTGGAAAGCGAAAATGACGGCAATTATTATTACAATGCCTGCCGTACTCCGTGGCGTATCAGTATGGACTATCTGATTAACGGAAATGAAGATGCTTTGAACTTTGCCAATACACTCAATAAATTTATAATTAATAAAACGAGCAGTGATCCCTGGAATATTATGGCTGGATATACCCTTGAGGGAACAGCTGTTTCTGACTGGAATGATCTTTGTTTCGATGCACCGTTTCTGGTATCTGCAGCTTGTGGAGAGAATTCGAACTGGCATCATAGCTTGCGGGATATGATTCTGAATTATGGGGAGGATGTATATTTCGGAGATACTATCGCCATGCTTTGTCTGATTGTGGATGATGGATGCTGGATAGTGCCTGAAAGTGTAAATATGAGTATACCCGGCGATGTGAATGCTGACGGTACATTCAATATATCTGATGTGGTTATGATGAAGAAATGGCTGCTTGCTGTACCTGATGTGAAACTTGAAGATTGGAAATCAGGAGATTTATGTGATGACAATATTCTCAATGTGTTTGATTTTTGTTTGATGAAACGTAAGTTGATTGAAAAGTAAAAAATATATATTATTAAAGTTCACAATTCACAAACAGAATAGGGAGTTTTTTTATTGATTTGAGAGTATGTCAGATTTTTGTGTAAATTCTTATACAAAGTGCGTAATTACGGGATTTGTAAATCAACTTACAAAAAAATATTTACATTCTCAAATTTAAGTAAAATTTGATTTGATGTAGTATAATTAAAACTATTTGCCATTCATAATATATTATCCCATTAACAACCGCATTAAACCAATTACTGTTTTCGTAAAATTTTCAAAAATTAACCCATTTCATTCAGATTATCGATTGTTTTATCATAAAACGAATTGATTTTCAAAAAAACAGCTGATTTTTTCCCATTTTCCCATTTTTTTCGGAGAAGAGGGGTACCCCAAAAATGTTAATCATTTAAACTGGATTACGGTCAAATCCGCATCGAACTCCCGAAAAAAATGCTAAATTTTTCAAAAAAAGAACCCCGATATATCGCTAAACTACGATATATCGGGGTTTTCGTAACCCTTGCGATTACGCATATTTGGTTGGTGGAGGCGATGCACGACCCTCTGTTTCTGCGTATTTTTAAGATTTCCAAAGTGCGACACCTCCTATTTATGGGCGTTTGCGGCATACGCACTTTTTGACGTAACGGGTATTGTTTTCTCCTATTTCGACAGAATTATTATTTTACATTTTTTTAATTACGATTTTTTCAGAATGATTTTCTTACATCATTTTGGGTTTGGCGACTTCTTATGTCTTATTTGGCTCATGGTGTTATTGCCTATTTTTCTCAAGCATCCTTTAACTTGGTGATTTTACAGATTCTTTGGCTTATGATGTTATCAGCTTGTGGTGTTGTTGCCGATTCTTATCAGATGTCCTTTGATTCGTAGCTTTGTGATTTTTTTTGCCTATGATGTTCTCGACTCATGATTATGATGGCTGTCCAATTCAAATACCTTTTTATTTTATTGTATTTTATTATACTGATGATTTTCTCGGATTTTGACAGATGTATTATTACACTAATATTCTATTTCAGAGTTTTCCATCTGCAATACAAAAAACTCCTTATACTGTTTTCATTCAGTATAAGGAGTTATATTATATAGTATATTTATTGATTATTTTGTTAATATCAGCTTAATATTGAAGTAACTTCCTGCTCAGACATTTTAAGTTCTTCTTCTATCTGTTTTATTGTATATCCTTGCATTGAAAGTTTGAAGATTTTCTTTGTCTTTTCAATTCCTATTATTTCACCATCTCTTATTCCCTCTTCTCTTGATACCTCAATATCTGTAATTCTGTCATGCAGAGCAAGTTCTCTCCTTCTTGCCAGTTCCTTCATTTTTTCATCTGCACTCATTTCTCTCAAAATCAATACAGCTTCCTGTATTTCTTTTACATTTGTCTGTTCCAGCATTTCAAGTTCACCCTCCGTTTCCGCATTTATCAATTGCATCCACAGCTGCATTTTATTATCTTTATCAGGCTTTTTATTTATCTTTTTCAATTCAAAGAAATGTATTGCCATTTTGTCTGTTAAGAGTTTATGCCTGTTTTTCTCCATTATCTGAAAATGTGAATGAAATTCTTCCGTATCTTCAAACATATTGAAATTGATTATATTAATGCAGATTGTTTGTGGTAAATCACTGTATTTACCTCCGCTTTTAAGACTTCCTGAATACAGCTTTGCCCAGTAGAATAATGTACGGCTTTCAAATTCCTTTTCATTACATACCTGCATTTCAATGTTTATCTGCTTATTTCCGACATTCATCAGAATATCAAGCCTACTGAATTTATCATCTATATCCTCGGGCAAAAGCTCCACGTTATCCATTACTATATTGGTTATTGAATTTTCCGGAAGTTCAAGCACACTTTCAAGAAATTTTTTCAATGTATTCTCATTCTTCTTATTTGCAAACATTTTCTTGAATATTACATCAAGTTTCAATTTTACTATATTTTTATCTGACGACATTTTGAATCCCCTTGCTTTATACTATTATATACACTATTTATATTATTTTTATTATACCATATTAATATTTAAAATGCAACTCAAAAAATTAATCTTTTAATAATCCATTAATGATTTTATCATTGCAAAACTTTATCAATATTTTTTAACTATAATTCTTTTATGCAAAAAAATTCCTTAACCCTTTAAATATTACTTTAACAAATATAATAAAAAAATATATATTCGCACTCGTCAGAGTGCTGTCAGCAGACGAGCGTCAGTGGGTGTATGCTGGCATTGCTCGATGCAATCGGACTGCACGTCAGTGCCACTGCCCGTGCATGGCATTAATTTATTAAAAATATTTCACTAACAGCTTAATACCCTTGTATTGATTATCACTGTTAAATGTTTAATCTAAAATATTAATTATTATTGAGTTATGCTGAGGGCGACTATTATATTCAGCATATTTTTTAATTTCCTTGTATATACAACATCAGAATTTTCATGATTTTTGTTTTATTAACACCATTCAGCTATTGTAACTGAATGTTCTGTATGTGATTGTATAAAGTTAACAATTTATATATTTTCATATAGATTTTTTTAATATCAAGGGTTGTTTTTTATTCTTGGATTATATTCCATTATTTACATAAAAAATCACTTTCTCTAAAAATATCTTTGAGAGAAAGTGATTTTTATTTTTAATAAAATTGAATATAAATATTAAGAACGCTTACTATGGAAAGTTTCATCAAGAACTATAGTAAGAGCAACAACAAGAAGTGCATCATCGTCATTAACAACAGATATTTCATATGTATCTCCAAGAGCAATAACCTTTTTCTTTACAGTAGCATAAACATTTCCCATACTGTCTGTGAATTTGAAATTCAAACCAAGAGCATCACCATCAAGTTTCCAGCCACGGCCATCAAAATTCATATCTTTAGTAAGTGCAGGAAATTTCTTTTTTACAGTACCGACATTCGTACCATTAATAATAATATTGAAAGTTTTGAATGCATTGATTACTTTCTGGTCAACATAAGCAACTTTGTTTCCGTTCTGAAAAATATCAAAATCAGCACCGGCAGCAAGAATTTTCTTCTTGGCTGTATAAACAACATTTCCCCCATTTTTGATTTCGTAGCTTTCAACAGCAGCTACAACTTTCTGATGCATAACTAAATTAAGCATGAAATTACCTCCTAAAATAAAATATATTGGAATAATAAATTTTTACCAATCAAACATTATATCAGATTTAATTCTTTTGCAGCCATAACTGCTTCTGTTTTATTTTTAACTCCCATCTTGCGATATATTTCTTTTATTCTGGAACGCAAGGTTTCAAAGTTAATATTAAGTTTCTGGGCAGTTTTTTGTATTGACAGCCCGTCAGCAATGCAAGTAAGGATTCGTATATCCATTGGTTTAAGGTCTCTGATTGATTTGGTATCTGATTTAAGATACAAAGGATAGTATCTTGCAATTTTTCCGCTTCTTCTCCGAATTCGTTCAAACCACTCTGCATCAATTTTTTGATTTTCTTCATATATTTTTTCACATTGATTAAGCATATCACGCATGGTTGCACCATATTCAGTCAGAATTGGAATAAACTTGTATTCACATACTTTCTCAAGTACATTTACAAAATTATTTTTCCAGTTTTTTTCTGTTTTGAACATTATTATTGAAGACAATATTTCGAGTTCCATAAGAATATATTTTCTGTCACACAGTTCAGCATAATACTTTAACAATTCTATTAACATATATGCTTTGTTATACTGTTCAAAAGCAATGTAGCATCGTACTTTCGTTAAATAAATATAACGATACAATGCAATAAATTCTTCATTCTCATCAGGTGCATTTTTCAGCCATAAAGCAGCAGATTCATTTTCACCCTCAATAAGAGCCAATCTGCATCGCATTGCTTCAATAGGCATATAAAGCTTTATGAGATTTTCTTTTTTAGCCTTGATTTCAAAAGAATCGAGTAAATCTCTTGCATTATCAGGTTCACCAAGAAAAATGTATTGTCTGAACAAAGTTCCTGTTGCTGCAAAACTCAGTTCTGTTTTTCCACCGGCATCTGCTTCCATCTTTGCCTTTGATACAAGTGACATTATTTCATATGAATTGCCGCCTTTTTCAAAAAAACTTTCTGCAAGTGCGGCATTTACAAGACCTTTTCCATATTTTCCGAGAAACATTGAAACAATCTCGCCGGCAGAAGCGGCAAGTTTTCTGTCATTTTTACTCCACTCACAGAAATCCTTTCCGCCGTTCATCAGAGATGGCTGATTACTTGTTACTGAAAATTCAGGAATAGGAATGGATTTAGAAGAAAACAGTACATAGCACGCCTTAATAAGCTGAAGTATATTGACACTTCCTCTGGTGGGCAAAGCAATATCAAGATATGCAATAAGACAAATCGCTTCACGCTGCCTTGAACCTGTCACATTTTGCTTATATTTTTTTAACTCATTATACCAATATTCACTTTTATCGGAATTTAAAAGCATTGAATACAGCATGGATACAGCAGCCATTAAATAAACATTGCTTCTTATATCTGAATCTGAAAGCATCAGGTAATATTTACGCATTTCAATGTAATATCCTGACTCAGGATTTTTTCTTGAATTTTTTATAAGAAGTTCACGAATATGGTCTAATTCATTACATTTAGCATACAGATTCAATGCCTTATCATCTTCGCCGTGTATTTCATAATATCTGCCTATAAGCAAAGAAAAATTATTAAGTTCACTTTTGGAAAACACCTTTGCTGCCTTATTGCGAAGAGCCATGAGCATATGAAAACGGATTGTATAAACACCATTCCGAAATTCAATGTAATTTCCTGTATCCATAGTACGTTCTATAAGATTTTGTGCAGAAGGGTCACCTGAAACAGTAACAGCAAGTTCTTTTGTAAAACTATCAACCATGCTTATTTTAAGCAAAAAATCCAATATTTCACTGTTAAGTTCAGAAATAATATTATTTTCAAGATAGTTCTGAAACATTATACTGTTTTCTTCAAACAGATTTTTTCCAATACTGTCTCCTGCAATGATTCTTTGTGCCATATATTTTACAGCAAAAGCATTTCCCTCATTGCATTGTCTTAAAAATTGCAGTTGCTTTGAACTAAGAACTATTCCTTCAGCCCGCATATATTTATCAATTTCCTCTTCGGATAATGCAAGGTCTTCCTCGGTAATAAGAGCCATATTCTGAGTAATGAACGTATTATAAAACCAGCTTGGCATTTTGCTTCTGCCGATAACAATTACCCATGATTGATTTTTTGTACATAATTTTCTTATATCATCACAGATTATATCATTATCTATTGAATTAACATCATCTATGATTACCGGAATACTTTTTTTGGTGTTTTTCATAATTGCAGATAATTCATGACCATTATTGCGGCAGGATATATATACATATTTATTATTTTTGAAGTACTGTCTTATAAACTCGGTTTTTCCATAGCCGGTTGAACCATAAATATAGATATTCCGTTTTAACAGCTTGGCAGATTCAATTTTTTTAAATGCTGCAACAGGCTTTACATATATACTCACTATTCATCACCTGTTTTTTACTTCATCTTGTACTATTATATCATATTAATATTTATTTGTCATCACCTTTTCGGGCGAAATATGCATAAAAATATAAAATTTTTTCTTATTATAGGTTATGATATGTCACTGTAATAAATATCTTCGCCATCAACAGTAAAGTTTACAAAATCTGTTGAATAATAATTGCAGAATATATCATCAATTGTAAAGCCATAAATATATTCACCATCATAAAGAATATCAAAATATATCTCAGGTTCACCATCAAAAGTATATTTTTCTCCGTAATAGTAATATTCATCATCGCTGTCAATAACATAAGCATAATAAACAGGAATGATTTCATCACCTTGATTAAGTTCGTATACATTTCTTGCAGCCATTCCATTTTCATCAATTCCGTCCCATACACCATCAATTGAAACTACACCATTTTCATAGTCATGAGTTATTCTGAGATTGGTTTCTTCACCATTTATCATAACAGGCGATGTATAAATATCATATCCGTCACATTCTTCAACAACATATACCGCCAGTATCTGACCATCTGGAAGTGAAAACCAGTATCCGTCAAAGTTATCCGTAAATATGCCGTTTTCCCAGTCAGAAATAATATCAACACTCAATCCGAGTTCTATAATATCCTCCATATCATCTGAAAGCATATATACAATTGCCTGAACACTTGCTGTATAGTCAAGTGATTCATCAGTAAGTGAAAAACCGAAAGTACCATCATCAAGTAACTGCGGTTTATCACAGAATTCAATAAGTGTACTTTCTCCTGTCGATTCAAATTCATCATATTCATTCCAGTAATCATCAAAAATTTCTGATTCTGCTGTACTGCTCCATAAATCAAGTATTGATGAATTTTCATAATCTTCTGTGTTTCCATCATTTATATTTCCATAAACTACTTTGTCAACAAATGAAAGATAATAAGGACTTATTGCCACATCTCCGAATATTTTAAGTTCTGATGAATCTTGCAGTTCCAACGGATAATATGAAGAAAGTCCGCAGGCATTATAATGGTCAGAACCATTTCTTTTATATACAACCGCATTATCGATATCTGATAACACTTTTTCTGCTTTATCTGTATAATCATAGCCAGAAAGAACTATTCCTGCCAAATCGACCATATTTGTATAACCTTCTGATTTGTTGTTTCCTCCATAACTATCAGCCTTTTTAACATTTCTGACAAACGAAGACATTACTGAATTTTCTTCTGAATTATCATATAAATCTTTAGCAAAATCATTGAAACTGATTATTACATCATCTATTTTTGAAAGGTCAACAACAGAAAGTGTAACTCCTGACTCAAGCCATATTTCTGCACAGCTGTCATAAAAACTGTCACAAACTATTTTTCCAAGTTCTGCACCATTTGCAGTCGGATTTTCATTCAAAAAATCACCAATAACATAATAATCCCAGCCATAACCGGGCTCGGTTTCTTCTGAAGCATACATATATCTTGAATATGTAGCAAGAATGTTTGCTGTTTCCACAGTACCCATAAGACAGGCATCAAAGCCGATAAATTCAAATTTATCAGTCATATATTCTGACACCGATAATAATGCTGAATCTATTTCTTTAAGCGACAGACCATCATAATCGGTTAATTCATCAAAACAAACACCAGCAATGCTCCCGCCGCCATGATTCCAGAATATAAGTCCCATGTTAGCAGCAGAATAATTCTGAATTCCCCATTCAAGAAAATCCGACAATGTATTATCATCGCCCATTGAAGTAACTGTCTGTTTATCAAGCAGAGTAATTTCACCTTCCGATATTTCATATCGGCATATATTGTTGGAATCTATAACATCATTCTGCCATTCATATGCTCCTCCGGTCTGTAAAATAAATTTAACATTGCTGTTTGTTGATGAATCAAGCATTTCCTGAATATCATCAGTAGCAAAACCAGAATAGCTTTCAAGGTCTGAACCACACATATATATATAAATCGTCCATGTGCCATCTTCCCCCATTTGCACAGAAGATAATGCATTTCTGTTAATATTCAATTTTCCGCTTTCATCAAGCATTACTGATAATCCTATATCAGATTCAATATTTTTTTCATTTGTATCAGCTGATGATTCAGCAACATTAACTGTTTCTGTTATTTCTTCAAAACAGCCTGTTAATGAAATCAAAGCCACCAAACATAATAATGTAATAATATTTCTTATTTTCATTTAATCACTCCATAAATATATAAAACAAAGCCGGCTTTTATAACAGCCGGCTTTTTTTTTAAAGAGAAATATGAACAGTTAAATAAAAACATTAGCTTAAAAGATTAACAGCAGTTCCCATATATGTTATAGTATCATCATTTGAGAGATATTCTCCTTCATAAACATCGCCTTCCGCATCAAGAATACATACCTGACCGTCTTCGGATTCAGCAAAACCTATAACAAAACTATTGCCTGTATAAACATCATCAACAGAAAGTTTTGTCCATGAAATTCCATCTTCATCTGTTTCAGTTTCAGCTTCATAAGTACCGCAGATAACATCACCTGAACCATCAGGAAAATAAACAAAGAGTGATGCCATATCTGAGCCGTCAGGAGCTGTAAACATTGAGAATACAAGTTCATTATTTTCATCATCAACAGCATAAATACCTGTTTCTATCATATCAGATGATACATCAAGAAGTGTAAAGTCTTCGTTTCCAGCTGTATCATCTTCAGCAGCACTTGAATCATCGGAAAGCAAGTTTACAGCTGATGCCATATATGTTATAGTATCATCATTTGAGAGATATTCTCCTTCATAAACATCGCCTTCCGCATCAAGAATACATACCTGACCGTCTTCGGATTCAGCAAAACCTATAACAAAACTATTGCCTGTATAAACATCATCAACAGAAAGTTTTGTCCATGAAATTCCATCTTCATCTGTTTCAGTTTCAGCTTCATAAGTACCGCAGATAACATCACCTGAACCATCAGGAAAATAAACAAAGAGTGATGCCATATCTGAGCCGTCAGGAGCTGTAAACATTGAGAATACAAGTTCATTATTTTCATCATCAACAGCATAAATACCTGTTTCTATCATATCAGATGATACATCAAGAAGTGTGAATTCTTCATCAGATGCAGGCTCATTATCAACAGCTTCTGTTTCTTCAGCAGCTTGAGTAGTTTCAACAGCTTCAGTAACTTTTTCTGTTTCTTTTATTGTTTCAGAAACCGTAGTTTCAGCAGCTTTGGAGCTTTCATCAGCCTTGCTGCTTTCCTCACCGCAGGCTGTCATTGAAACTGCAAGTGTACACATTGTAATAATTGCAACGATTTTCTTTCTCATATCCATAACAATCTCTCCTAAAAAACAATTTTATGCTTTTGCATTGACTATATTTTATCATATTGAAATTTTCATTTCAATTCTTTTTTTCTACAAATAAAAAAAAAAATTAATCCATTTTTCATGCTATATTACAAAATTTACTTTTTCGTAAACAATTCACCCTAAAGGGTGATGACATAGTAAACAAAATTTGCTATAATTGTAACATTTTACTTATTATATTATAAATGGAATGACAGACCTGTACCCAACTGGTCTTTGGTATGTAATCAGCTTCTTACAGATAAAAGTATATCTGAACGCTTTAAAAAATACGAAAATCACCACTAAAAAATTATATTTAAATGCATATTTTTAAGGTTATAAAAAAACTTACACAAAACTATTGACAAACTCATTGGTAATGGTGGGGGGGCTAACTCAATATCACAAAACACTTTCCAATCAAGATTTGAACGAATACTTCCATCACTACAAAATGCTCCATATCTGTCTTTCTCTTTAGATAAAAATTTCATAAAGAAATAAAGTGGTATTACAACATCAGTCGCAGTAACCTCAAAAGTTGTATAAGCTGGAGATACTAAAATCGGTGTATTGTTATTATACATACTTACTCTGATACATTTATCTCTACCAGTTTGCATACCGCTATATATAAATCGATTTTTTCTAACTACTTTATACTTTGATTCATCAATCCCTTCAGTATTTGCAACAGTTGGCATAAATTCTTTATTTATGTTGATACCATAAAAATCTCTAATACCAAGATTATTTCTTTCATCAACGATAGTAACTAATTGTCCTATTTTATATTTAGTCAATGCCATAAACAATCCCCCTGAATGCATCTTCCAGCATCTGCTGTGATTTCTTTTCCTGCTTCATAATTTCTTTCATTTTCTGCCTGTATACGAGCCATTTCCTTTTCATAGTCTATCTCTAAATCATGGTCGATAAATTCAATATATTTGCTTGGTGTAAGAGCATAGTTGTTCTCTTTTTTGCTGATTTCATCTTTATGAACACTTCTGTAAAGTTCAGGCACAACATAATTACTGCCGTCTGTGCCGACATTCTGCCATATGTGATAGATTTCAGCAGCTTTCTGAATCTGTTCAGCAGAAAGCATAACTTTTTTCTTTTGTTCGCCCTTTACTGCATTTTCTGTCCATGTACGCAAATCCATAAAGAGTATTTCATTTTCACGGTTGCGAAGATTTCTTCCTTTATAATTACCGCCTTTTTATTCTGATTAAGAATCCATAGTGTAACACTTATATCTGTAGTAATAAATAATTCTCTCGGAAGAACTATAACAGCCTCTATTTTATCATTTTCAATAAGTTTCTGACGTATGTTTAATGTATCGCTGTCATTCAATGCACCATTTGCAAGAAGAAATCCTGCCACACCATCAGCAGGCTTAAGATGTGAAAGAAAAAGCCGCTCTTATATTTTCATCGTCTGGGTCAAGTCCTCTTTTTATTAAGGTCTGACGAAGTTTTTCAATTCCATCTTCATATTTTTCACCAATGAAACGCAAAAATACAAGAGTGAGCATCATATCTCTCTTTTCAAAGAAAGAGCCTGAATTACGTGCTGCACGCAAAATATCCCTGCAGTTAAATAGTATGTTATCTATGTTTAATACTTTTTCGGTTGTTTTCTTTTTAGCCATAATATTATCCTTTCCGACTTAAATTAATTATTTTTTATTATATTCATAATTATTCTTTTCTTGCGGATACAATTATATTCATTTTAACATATTTCACAAACTATATCAAGTATTTTTTAGAAAAATTTTATACATATTTTAACAGTTGTATCGGGTATCACTATTATATTTCGCATATTTTTGAATTTATCTTCAAGAAAATCAAGGACTTTTTCAGATTATTATATTAAAACAGTCCATTCAGCTTTTATTACTGAATGGACTGTATACAATCACATAAATTTCAAACTTCATATGTTCTCATATAGATTTTTCAATATCAGGAATTATTTTTTATTATCAGTATATATTCCATTACTATTATATTTATAATATTTTATAAAAAGGAATTAATTGTAATAAAGATTAATAAATTTATATAATGTTAAAAAGTTAGGATATTAGAGATAATAGAAAATTATTTTTTATCCCTCGTAAGAGGGCTGACAGCAGACGAGCGTTAGCGAGTGTATGCTGGCAGTTGCTCGATGCAATCGGGCTGTACGCCAGTACCACTGCCCGTGCAGGGCATTAATATTGTTACCTAAAACAGCCTTTAATATATGATTTATTTAATAATATAAATATGGACGAATAACCGTCAGGTTATTCGTCCTTTTATTGTTTAACAAATTATAGGAGTTATTATTTCTTCATATAAAATTCACACTCATATCCATCTGCACGAAGCAGCAATCCGTCAGCCCATTCAGGTGTCTTTTCCATTAATCCGCATACATGCTCAACAGTTATATCCTTGTCACATTCAACTATTACTTCATCATGCACATGACCCACTATATCCATATCCTGCATTGTTCTCATTGAATACATCAGCAGGTCTCTCGCTATCCCTTGGGTTATATTCTCAACCAACTTCGGACCATATGTTTCAAGTCTTGACCATTTCTTACTGCTGTCAACGCCTTCATATGTAATGATATTCTTACCATTATCATTCTTTTCAACTTTAGGTCTGACGTATGCCAATCTGCGTTTTGATGGCAGCTCTATAAATAGTATTCCGGATTCATAGGAAAATTTAAGTCTTTCAAAAGTCATACTGCTTCTGTCTGTAATGACCTTTTCAGCAACTGACTGAACATTGCCCCAAAATTTCACAATGTTAGGGGAAGATTTTCTCCAGTCGTCAACAAGCGAATAAAATTCATCATCAGCAAGCTTTAATTCTGTACCGCCCATAGCCTTTATAGCTCCTATTGACCCTCCATATCCACAGGCTAATTCTGCAATCTTGCCTTTCTGTCTTAAATGTCCGTTGACACCATTCTTCTCAACAGGAACACCGAACATCTTTGATGCTGATGCACAGTAGATGTCCTCACTATTTGAAAAAGCCTTTATTCTCCATTTTTCATCAGCAAGCCATGCAATTACTCTTGCTTCAATTGCTGAAAAGTCAGCAACTATATATTTCTTGTTATCAGATGGTATAAATGATGTTCGTATCAGCTGTGAGAGTACATCTGACACATCTTCATTACTTTCCTTTACGGCATCAAACTCTCCTGCCTTTATCAGCTCTTTAAGCTCAGCAAGGTTATCAAGATGATTCTGAGGAAGATTCTGTAACTGAATAAGACGTCCTGCAAATCTGCCGGTTCTGTTGGCTCCGTAAAAGCTGAACATTCCTCTTGCTCTGCCATCTTCACAGACAGCATTAAGCATTGTATCATACTTTTTAACCGAAGATTTAGACAGTTGCTGATACAGTCTGAGGACTTCCTTAACATCATCAGAAACTGTTTCTGACAGTTTTTGGACTGACTTCTTATCAAGGGATTCAGCTTCAACTCCTCTGCACATCAGCCATTCTTTCATCTGTGCAGGAGAGTTAGGGTTATCAAGCTGTGTTAATTCCGATAACTTTTGAAACAGTTCTTTCTTTACTATACTGTCAAGCTCCACAGCTTTTTCTGCATATTTAGTATCTACAAGAATTCCTCTGTCAGTGATACGCTGGTCAATATAGAATTCTTCCCAGATAAAATCGGGGGCAGGTATTTCAGAAAGGTAACGCTGTATTTTAAGTTCAACCTCTACATCACGTCTGTTATATTCCTTGAATTGTTTCCATTTCTTAGGCGAATCAGACTTATCATGAAACAGCAGATTTCCTTTTTTATCTTCATGTAAGGTGCAGAAATATTTAATAAGCTCTTTGCCCTCGGACATCTTCTTTTCCTTGAACCTTAAAAGCTTTCCCATGTCTTCAAGAGAGGACATCATACCAAGATATCTTCCATGAATCATATCACAATGCCATGACACAGGGTCAATATAGTTGCCGACAATATCTTCAAAGTCCAGTAAGTCAGGGTAGTTTCTGCGAAGATATACTGAAAATCTTCTTTGTGTCACGGTCTACGCTTATATTATTTTTAAGCTTAACGCTGATTGTATCATCAATTCCAATTTTATCTATAGTATCATTAAGGAAAGCAAGAGTGCCTTCATTGCATTCCTCTCTGACATAACCTGTAAACTTACTTCTTATGAAATCAAGGTCTTCCTTTGTGAAAGTTTTCTTTGATTCTTCATATTCACGGATTCTGTTGTCGATTTTCTGAATCTGCTCGTCTTTGTCCCTTATTTCATCAATTATAGACTGTATGTACTCGCCTTTGCTGACAATATCCATCAGGTTCTTACGCCTTTGTTCAATTTCCGCTTTTTCAGACCTTAGAAGACTTATCTGCAAATCAATTTCCTCATTCTGAGCCTTGCTGTATTCATTAA
>JBJEQS010000086.1:0-14784 GCA_051881875.1 Oscillospiraceae bacterium | reverse complement strand
ATTGAACTTGACGGAAAGAAAACGCTCCCTGCAACTGTAAATGTACTTGACAAAACTCCCGGCAGGGTTGTTATGACAATAACTATAAGAGAGGGAAGGAACCGTCAGATTAGACGTATGTGCGAAGCGGTCGGTCTGGAGGTTGCAAGGCTCAGAAGAATAAGCATAGGCCCTTTAAAGCTAGGTATGCTGAAACCCGGCGATTACAGAGAACTTACTGCTGAAGAACTTCGTGCCATAAGAAATGCAATCGGAAGCAAGGAGGCATAAAATATATGCTTGAAATCCATGAAAACAAAGACCATACAGCATATGCTTCACAGCTTGAAAAGATAGACGCATTTTTCCCTGTGGTCGTTGAATCGTTTGAAAACGGAAATGTTACAGGCTATGGGATATATTCATGTACGCCCGAAAAGGTGACAATCCATGATTTTTCAGATACGGATAATCTGTATCTGCTTGACGGCATTATAAGAACGATGCTTTTCAAGGCGGCAATGCAGGGTATTGATTATGCGGAGTTTGATATTAAGGACGATAATAAAAATGTTCTTCTGGAAAAATTAAAATACGGCAAAAGCATTGAATCACTGAATGAATTTTTCAGCAGTTGCAAAAATTGCAAATAGCGGCAAGTTGACGCCTTATCAAACTGGTCGGGTAGGTAAAAAAAAACAAAACAAAGCAAAATCCGAAATTAAAATTTTTTTGTCAAACTTTTTCCAAAAAAAGTTTGGGCGGCTGAAAGACGCCTGATGAAATTCACTAAAAGCCAAAATGGGCAATGATTTTCGTGAAATAAATTAAATAAACACTTGCAAAATTAAAGAAAATATGATATTATTAAAAGGTATATTGGATTATTATATCAGGAAGGAAAAAAATGTATGCAAATTGAAAAAAATTTGAACAGTCCTGCAAGAAAAAGACTGGAACTCCTTTTCGATGATGGTTCTTACACAGAAATCAATTCATTCACTAAGGAAAAAGACAGCCTTGCAGGTGTAATCTCAGCCTATGGCTATGTAAACGGCAATCCTGTATATGCTTTTTCACAGGATAAGTCCGTAAACGGCGGTGCAGTAGGAAAGGCTCATGCTGAAAAAATCGCAAAGCTTTATTCACTTGCTGCAAAAACAGGAACTCCTGTTGTCGGAATTCATGATTCAAACGGGGCATTTGTTGACGGTTCAGCTGATTCACTCATCGCTTACAGCGAAATGATTTCAGCATCTTCATTAATCTCAGGCGTTGTACCTCAGGTTTCAGTAATCATGGGTACTTGTGCCGGAAGTGCCGCAATTCTTGCTTGCTCATCTGATTTTGTCATTATGACAAAGGACAGCGAATTTTTCGTTGCTCCTCCGTTTGATACAAAGAAGAACGGCGTTGGTACAGCAGCAGCCTGTGCAAAGGCAGGCGTTGCTCATGCAGTATGCGAAAATGATGAGGAAGCACTGGCAAAGACCAAGGAAATCCTCAACCTTATGCCGTCAAATAACCTTTCATCAGCACCTATGTTTGAATTCGATGAAAACAATACAGCTCTTTCATCAGGCGAACTCAGTGCAATAGTTGATTCAGTTGCAGACAGCGGAACAGCAGTTGAACTTTCAGCTGAATTCGGTACTGCATCATATACAGCACTTGCTGCAATAGCAGGTTCATCAGTAGGCATTGTGGCTACAAATAAGGCAGATTCACGTCTTACAGCCGATGACTGCGACAAGCTTGCAAGATTTATAAGAATGTGCGATGCATTCTCACTCCCTGTTATTACTATTGTTGATACAGAAGGCTTTGAAGCAGATTCAGAAGCAGAGCTTGCAGGCAGTGTAAGAGATATGACAAAGCTTGCAAACTGCTATGCAGAAGCTACAACAGTTAAAATATCCCTCATAACAGGCAAGGCAGTAGGCCCTGCATATGTTGCCCTTGCTGGAAAAAATCTCAATACAGATTTCACTTTTGCATGGGAAAATGCAGTAATATCTCCTCTTGCACCTGTTACAGCAGTTGAATTCCTCTGGCATGATAAGCTTAAAGGTGCTGAAAATCTCGCTGAAAAGAGAAATGAACTCGCTAAGGAATTTTCTGAAACAACAGCGTCAGCAGCATCTGCCGCTGAAAGAAATGCTGTTGATGAGGTAATAGCTATGGCTGATACAAGAAATGTACTCGTATCTGCCCTTGATATACTCTCAGGCAAGCGTGTTGCAAAGCTTCCTAAGAAGCACAGCAATATCCCGTTCTGATGAGATTTACTTATAATAATTGAATAGGTGGTTTAAAAATTATGAAAAGATTTAATATTACAGTAAACGGCAAGGCTTATGATGTTGCAGTTGAAGAAATAACAGACGGTTCAGCACCGGCAGCAGCTCCGGCTCCGTCAGCAGCACCAGCACCGGCAGCAGCTGCTCCGGCTCCTGCAAAGGCAGCAGGTGCAGGCACAAAGGTTTCTGCTCCTATGCCGGGTACAATCCTTGATGTAAAGGTTAAGGAAGGCGATTCCGTAACCAAGGGACAGGCTATCATGGTTCTTGAAGCCATGAAGATGGAAAATGACATTGTTGCTCCTTGTGACGGTAAGGTTACAAGTATCCTCGCTAAGAAGGGCGATTCAGTAAACTCAGCAGATACACTTGCAACAATTCAGTAATGAAAGGCGGTTTTTAAAGTTATGGCAAAGGTAAAGGTTACAGAAACTGTCCTCCGTGACGCTCATCAGTCCCTTATCGCTACCCGTATGCCTATTGATGATATGCTCCCTGTTCTTCCGCTTATGAACAAGGTTGGCTATCATTCAGTGGAATGCTGGGGCGGTGCAACATATGACGCTTGTCTGCGTTTCCTTGATGAAGACCCATGGGAAAGACTCCGCACACTCAAGAAAAATCTGCCTGATACAAAGCTTCAGATGCTTTTCAGAGGTCAGAATATGCTTGGTTACCGTCATTATGCAGATGATGTTGTTGAATATCTCGTTCAGAAATCCATTGCAAACGGTATTGATATAATCAGAATTTTTGACGCTCTCAACGATATAAGAAACCTCGAAACAGCTATAAATGCGGCTAAGAAGGAAAAGGCTCATACTCAGGTTGCAATCTCATATACTCTCGGTGAAGTATTTACAACAGAGTATTATGTAAACTATGCAAAGCAGATTGAAAATGCAGGTGCTGATTCAATCTGTATCAAGGATATGGCTGCTCTCCTCACACCATATGAAACTGAAAAGCTCGTAAAGGCTCTTAAAGGAGCAGTTAAAATCCCGATTCAGCTTCATACTCACTATACATCAGGTCTTGCATCAATGTGCTTGTTAAAGGGTATCGAAGCAGGTGTTGATGTAATTGATACAGCAATGTCACCTCTCGCACTCGGTACATCTCATGCTCCTACCGAATCAATGGTAGCTGCTCTCCAGAATACCGAATACGATACAGGTCTTGACCTCGTTCTCCTTACAGAGATAAGAGATTATTTCATGAAGCTCCGCAAGAAGTACATCGACAGCGGTCTGCTTGACCCCAAAATGCTTGCAGTTGATGCAAATGCTCTTATCTATCAGGTACCGGGCGGTATGCTTTCAAATCTCCTTTCACAGCTCAAGCAGGCTGGCAAGGAAGACCTCCTCAATGAAGTTCTCAAGGAAGTTCCAAGAGTAAGAAAAGATGCAGGTTATCCTCCGCTTGTTACACCATCATCACAGATTGTCGGCACTCAGGCTGTATTCAATGTACTTACAGGCGAACGCTACAAGACAGTTACAAAGGAATTCAAGGGTATCGTAAGAGGCGAATATGGTAAGACACCTGTTGAAATTGACCCTGAATTCAGAAAGAAAATTATCGGCGATGCAGAACCGATAGACTGCCGTCCGGCTGACCTTCTCAAGCCGGAACTTGATAAGCTTCGTGAGGAATGTGCAGAATGGCTCGAACAGGATGAAGATGTTCTCAGCTATGCACAGTTCGGTCAGGTTGCAGTTAAATTCTTTGAAAAGAGAAGAAACAAGAAGTATGGCGTTGACGGAGTTCACGGCGATGCCGAAAAGCAGGTTCATCCTGTATAAAATATAATTTTTATAATAAAATAAATTAAGCGGGCAATGATGAACTGTATTATGCAGATTCATCTTGCTCTGCTTATTTGATAATACAAAACCTTGCGGTTTAATTTTTGTTATTTGAGGTGAAAGAATTGCCAATAAAAATATCTCAGGATTTACCGGCGTATTCAACGCTGGTTAATGAAAATATATTTGTGATGGCTAATGACAGGGCAGAGCATCAGGATATAAGACCTCTTAAAATCATAATTCTAAATCTTATGCCTAAGAAAATTGAAACAGAAACTCAGATTTTAAGACTTTTAAGCAACACACCCTTGCAGGTTGATATTGAGCTTATGCACGTTACATCTCATGTTTCGAAAAATACTCCTCTTACGCATCTCAGTACATTCTATAAAACATTTGAACAGGTGAAGAATAATTACTATGATGGTATGATTATAACTGGTGCACCGGTTGAACAGATGGATTATGAACAGGTTGACTACTGGGCTGAAATGTGTGAAATAATGGAATGGTCAAAAAAACACGTTTTTTCCACAATGCATATATGCTGGGGAGCACAGGCAGGGCTTTATTATCATTTCGGAGTACCGAAGTATCAGCTTAAAAAGAAAATGTTCGGAATTTTTCCGCATAGTATTGAAAGGAAAAATTCACAGCTTTTAAAGGGATTTGATGAAGGATTTTTAGTGCCTCATTCAAGACATACGGAAGTAAGGCGTGAGGATATTGAAAAAGTACCTCAGCTTGAAATTCTGACATATTCGGATATGTCAGGAATACACATAGTTGCAAACCGCAACGGAAGACAGTATTTTATAACAGGTCATTCAGAATATGACAGGGAAACAATAGCACAGGAGTATTTCAGAGATGCTGAAAAAGGTCTTGAAATTGACATACCATACAATTATTTTCCAGATGATGATGTTAACAAGCAACCTGTATTCCGCTGGAGATGTCATGCAAATCTGATGTTTTCAAACTGGCTCAATTATTGTGTCTATCAGCGTACACCGTATAATCTTGATGAGCTGGAAAATATGGATTTCAATGCAAAGCTTGAATAAATTATATTGAAGAAGGAGCGTATTTCAGATGGAAAATAATATGAATCAGAATGTTAACCCTTATCAGTATGGTCAGGGAGGCGAAATGAATACACAGAAAAATGAAAGCAAGGCTCTTGCTATAGTAGGTCTTGTACTTTCAATAATCGCATTTATCTTCTGCCTTTGCTACTGTGCTGCACTGCCATTCGGTATAGCAGGTCTTATAATAGCGATAATAGTGCTTGCAAAGAAAAAAGCAGGCAAGGGTATGGCGATAGCTTCATTGATACTCTCAGGTCTTGCAGTAATTATATCTGTTGTGACTATAGCAGTAGCAGGTTCTTTGTCAGATAATGTAATTGAATTCTATGCAGATATTCCGGAGATAGTTGAAAACTATAAGGAAGATGGTTCTGTTCCTGATTATATGGAAGAATACAGAGAAAAATATCCTGAGTATGTTGATGCGTTCATGGAAGGTGTTATAGAGGAATATGATAAAGACCCTGAAAAGTATAATGAAGCAGCTGAACAGTTCAGACAGATGCTGGAAGAAAATCAGTAATATTTATTGAATATTTAAGAAAGGGCTTGCAGAATTTATAAATTCTGCAAGCCTTTTAATTAACGTGAGTTCGACAACCAAAAGATAAAAGTTTTGGTCAAGCATTTGCGGCAAGTTGCCGTCTCCACTTTATAAATATTTTGTTTTATCCAAATGGTCGGGTAGATACAAAGTGTTTTTATTGAGCTAAAAACGAAAGAAAAGTTTTTGCCCAGCTTTTTTCAAGCGGCAAGTTGCCGCCTCCATTTTTAGTATCATGTTTATTTTGCGGTCGAGCTATAAAGCAAAATGTTACAAGAAAATAAAGTAACGAAACTAAAAGTTTTTGCCCAGCTTTTTTCAAGCGGCAAGTTGCCGCCTCCATTTTTAGTATCATGTTTATTTTGCGGTCGAGCTATAAAGCAAAATGTTACAAGAAAATAAAGTAACGAAACTAAAAGTTTTTGCCCAGCTTTTTTCAAAAAGCTGGCGGTTTCCAAAGGCAGAGCCTTTGGTCGCTCGAATGAGCGAAACAGGGGTGTGGGGACGGAGTCCCCGCCCAAACATCGTTCAGAAAAGTTTTTTGTCAAACTTTTTCCAAAAAAAGTTTGGGCGGCTTTCAGCCGCTTGATGAAATTCCCAGTAAACTAAGACGGGCGACCAATGGTCGCCCCTGCAAAAATAATTCATCAAACTCACATTAATTATATTATTTGTTAGTCATATGAGTAACTTTAACATTAAGCTTCTGATTTACTGCCATATCAATAAGATGGCTGTGACAGGTGAAGAATATAATCTGTGAATTTTTTGACTGTTCATCAAGGAAATCAAGTCCCTGTTTTGTTCTTATGTCATCATACTGAATGAATGCATCATCAATCATGATTGGCATTGAATTATTGTTATCCGAAAGCATATCTGCAACAGCAAATCTAAGTGAAAAGTATGCCTGGTCAACAGTACCGCTGCTGAGGCTGTGCCATTCGGTAGTTGAGGAATCATCGTTTCTTACAGATATGTTGAAATCGCTTGAAACCTGAACGCCGTTATATTTGCCGCCGGTAATTTTTCCGAGAATACTTGCTGTTTTAAGATTAAGACCTGAGCCGAAGTTTCGTTTCATATCTTCAGCGGCTTCATCAAGAAACTGGATAGCAAGCTCAATATTGCTGCAATACTGTTCATTGTCTTCAATTTCATTTTTGATAATATTTATTTCATGCTCAATATGGCTGATACCTATGCTGTCCTTAAACTTTGTTCTCATTACAGCATTGATATTTGTATAATCTTCCTTGCACTTGTTTATGCCATTGAGAAGAATAGATGATTGTGATTTGATTTTTTCAATCTCCTGTTCATCAATTTTTTCAGGGAGAACGCCATTATTTTTCTTCATTAAAGCACTTTCAATGCTTTCAATTTGTTCATAAACCTGAGTGATTGAAAAACTGCCATGCTGCATAGGTGCAGACTGGCGAAGGCTGTCCATCTGGATATGTATTTTATTAATATCATCTACAATGCTCTTTATATCGCTCAGTTCCATATAGAAAGAATCAATATCGTTTACATACTTGTACTTTCTGAAATGGTTAAGCAGCTGACGCATAACATTATTCTGGTCATTTTCGATTGAGCTGATTAATGAGCTGATGTAATCAAGCTGGGCTTTCTGGGCATTGATTGAAGATTTGCTTTCAGCAATTTTTATCTCATAGCTGTTCTTTTCTTTCTGAAGCTCGGTGATGGCAGATTCTATATCTTTTTTTCTTGTTTCAAGTTCAGGTATTTTGTATCGCAGCTTGGATATTTCGTTCCTGAAATCAGATATACGGTTTTTAGCATTCTGCATATTCATCTGAGCATTTATTTTTTCTTCTTCAGCAGCATTTCGTACTTTCTGGAGATTATCGGTATACTTGGCTATTTCCACATGATTTACATATTCAAAAGGCTTGTCCTTTGACTTTCCATCTTTTAGATTAAGAGCCTTTATGGCTGTTGCAACAGATATGCCAGAGATGAAAATGCATACAGGATGAACCATAAATGCGAGTATTATTGCGGTAAAGAGTATTAATATACTTGATATGAGGTATTTAGGATTGATATTTACTCCTTTGTCTTTCGGCTGTTCAAGGGCTTTTGGAGTAGATGCGGTATGGAGCTGCTGTTCAGCAAGCTGAATTTTCTGTTTGTATATACTCTGAACGGATTTGAAATTATTTTCAGAGAGATGAAAGTCTATTTCGGAAGCTTTAAGCTTATCTTCAACGGTCATTATTGTTGAGCGTACTTTTGCGATTTCATCATCAGTATTTTTTATTTCGAGAGAGTAGTGCATAATTTTATTCTGAATATCATTTATGCTTTTATTCGCTTCATCAATAATAACATCTTCAGTATGATTTTTAAGGGAATTCTGTATTCGGGTGAATTCTGACTCGTTATTAAGACGTTTTATTTCGAGTTCTTTAAGGCAGTCAAGACCGTCATCGCATTGTTTTATGAACTGAGAATCAACAGTGAAATTGCCGTTTACAAGGTGGGAGTGTTTTTCATTCAGCTGTTTTGTGAGTTCATCAAATTTACTTTGATATGCTGCGGTTGCCTTTAATCTTTCAAGTCGGCTGAGTTTTTCCTGAATACTTATTTTTTCATTTGTAAGTTTATATGTCTGTTCATAGTATTCAATTTTATCGGAAAGTTCAGTAGCTTTTCCGAGCATCAGAGCTTTTTCGACCTCGTCCTGTTCTTCCTTTTTCATAAGTTCTTCAAATTCATGAAGTTTTATGTATCTTCTGTCAAGTTTGCCGCTTGTGCCATTTTTTGACTTAAAGGATTCTTTGGCACTGATAAGTCTTTCACGGACTTTAACGGCTGAAACAGATTCATCACCGGTTGAATTCAGGTTTGCAAGACGCTGATTTATTTCATCATCGTCAGCGATTGAACCAATCTGGCTTATGAAGAAGGTTTTTTCAAATGCGGCAGCGGTAAATCCGAAGAACATCTGACCGATTGAAGTTTTTTCGGGGAGTTCCATGTGTATGCCTTCGGTAAGATTTGTGAGTGTTATAATATCATCAGCATTTGATTCACCAAATTCTCTTTCAAGGCGGTAAAGCTTTCCTTCATTTTCAAATATAATATTTCCGCCCATTTTTCTGCCGTCTTTGGGGATATATTTTTCCCTTGGATTTATCAGAACATCGTTTCTGGCAACAGGAGGCGGAGAACCATAGAACATCATGTTTATGAAAGACATGAGAGTGGATTTTCCGTCTTCATTGTTTCCATATATGATATTGAAACCGTTTTTGAATTCAATATGGAAATTTTTCAGTTTACCAAAACCGTCTATATTTATTTCATTAATTTTCATAGTAATTTACCTCGCCGTCAAAGGCTCTTAAACCAAGATACATAGCCTTTTCTATATTGTTTCTTTCAATTATACTGTTGGCTGAATTGATTGCAGCGAGCATTTTTTTTACAAAAAGACCTTTAAGCGTCATTTCAGAAGCAAGTTCTTCAAGGTCAACATCAGGGCGGGTATAATTCCTCACCTGAACGAAGAATATGTTTTCGGAGAGTTCTTTTTCAATCTGAACGAAGTCCACAGCAGAAGAATCATGCAAAGTACCTGAAAATGTTACACGATAGATATTCTCTGTATATTTTTCGCCGTATACAGATTTCATCTGGCGGTATACTTCATCAATAATTTCGGACTGTGTTCTCAGACCTGTTATATCGACCTGCATTGTAAGGCATATTCTGTACTGAACAGGTCTGAATGAAAGATTGCATGAACCTTTTGAAACATAACCTGTATAAACTCCTTTAAGACCGGTTTCGTCAAAGCCCTGACTTTCAATGCAGCCTGAATATGCAAAATGAGTTTTTCCGGCAGTATGTATTGAAGATGATGTATGCATATGACCGAGTGCCACATAATCCATACAACTGTATGAAAGAGCTGATTTGGTTATAGGATTATATCTGCTGGACTGATTTTCCGAAACGAACTCTCCATGCATTACCATAATGTTTATAACGCCGTCATCAGGTACATTGACATTATGTATAAGTGAATTTTCAAGATATGGTGTTGAAAGGGAAGCACCCCATACACGAACATTTTTTTCAGGAATATCAATATGTTCAAGAACACTCCTGAAAACATAGACATTATCCGGCCAGGTTGAGTTGACATAAGGGGAATCGGAGGTAATATAGTCATGGTCACCGGCAGCGATGAATATGCGTGTATCCGGAATTTCAGCGAAAAGATGTTTTACTTGTTTGATTGCAGCAGTTTCGACATGATTGCTGTCAAACATATCGCCGGCGATGAGGAGAAGTTCAATATTTTCATCACGGCATATATGCACAATCTTTTCCAGAGTGGCAAGTATTTCCGAACGTCTTTGCTTTGCCTTGGTTCTGAGATAGTAATTCTGTGCACCGATATGTATATCAGCACAGTGCAGAATTTTGACGGAACTGTTTTCGTTAATATCCATTGTCTCATTCCTTTCATAATAAACTCAAAATTATCTTAGTTTAATTATACCACAACGGTATAGAAAAGTAAAGAATTAATAATAATTTGGTTGTTTAAACTGAAAAATATAGTAAATATGCTGTATAACAACAATGCATTATAGTCAAAAAATTAAAAATGAATATTCTGAAAATGATAAAATTATTATACAAAACAGATTATTTTACATAATATTCAAAATAATGCATTATTTGTTATATTCGTAAAAGAAGAACAGATAAAAGATTTTACCATTTAAATCATTGACTTATCATTAACAATGATATATAATTACTATATAAAGTATATTTCAGAAAAGCTTTCCATGAAATATACCTATATAATACTGAAAATATATGATGAATTATTTTCAGAAATGAAAACAGAAAAAGGAGATTTTGTTTTATGTCTGATTTTACAAGAAGACTGCCTGTTTATCTTTTGCTTGACTGTTCAGGCTCAATGACAGGCGAACCTATTGAAGCTGTAAAACAGGGTATGAAAGCTTTGCTGATGGAACTCAGAAGCGACCCTCAGGCCCTTGAAACAGCATATCTTTCGGTTATAACTTTCGCAAGTACAGCCGTACAGGTATGTCCTCTAACAGAGCTTATGAATTTCAAAGAACCTCAGCTCAGTGCAAGCGGTGTTACATCGCTCGGAGCAGCCCTCACACTGCTTTCGGAGTGCATCAATGCAGAGGTAAGAAAATCCACTGCTGAACAGAAAGGCGACTGGAAACCGCTTGTATTCATACTTACCGATGGTGCTCCGACAGATGAATGGCAGGCAGCAGCAGATGCTCTGAAAGCTTCAAAACCTGCCAATATTATCGCCTGTGCCGCTGGTGCAGCCGCAGATACAAAGGTACTCAAGCAGATTACAGACAGCGTTGTAATGATGAATACACTTTCAGCAGGCGACCTTTCACAGTTCTTTGCATGGGTGTCCGGTTCAATAAAGATGTCATCAAACAGCCTTGACGCAAAGCCGGGCGGTGCAATTGAGCTTCCTCCTCCGCCTCAGGGATTTGTTATAGTTCCGTAAGGAAAATAAGGAGGTTCGGCGTTGAACAGTGTTGATAATCTGTATGAGATTTTGAGAAATATCGGGCTGTCCGATGAATATATTGAGTTTATAAAGCTTAATATACAGGATAACAATACAGCACAGGTAATAATTGATGAAATAAATAAGAATAAAATATCCGACAGTGCTGAATTCCTTAAATTTATAGGCAGAAATTTCAGACTTATACCTGATTTAAGCAGAACAGCGGTAAATAATACGCTTATACTAAGCAAGAATATCGTGGAAAGCATCATTTCACAGAACAGTCAGACGGAAAATTCACAGCAGGACAGTGCGGATAATGAAAATATCATATCTGTCAAGGTTTGTGCATCATCTGCACCTGTGGAAAATGACAACGATAGTGATAGTGAAGCGGTTTCCGAAGCAGAAGAACCGGCAGAGGAGCAGACTGTTCTTTCCAATTCAGATGTTACTCAGCATACTGCATCATTATGGAAATATCAGCCGCTTGATGAGAATGAACCTGAAAATCATTCTGAATATATTTCCGATAAAAAGAAGCTTTCCGATGCTGTAATAATCGGAGCAAGCGTTCGTGGAAAAAAGCATAAGCATGACGGCTCAAACCGTGATGACTGGTTTGAAACTGACTGCATTGATGATATAGCCGTAATAGCTGTATCAGACGGAGCCGGCTCAAAGAAATTTTCACGCATAGGAGCAGAAGTTTCATGCAAAGCATCAGTGGAATATATAAAAAAAGCCATTGAAAAAATGAAGTCTGACGGAAGTTATCAGCTGAATTATGACGGCATATCCGCTGAAATAGGCTCTGATAATTTTATGAAAGGCTGCGGAGTATTTGCGGGAATAATTCAGGAAGCGGTGATTTCTGCATATGATGCAGTTAAAGCGGCTTATGAGGAACGCAGGGGAAAATATAAGTATCTTGAATTGCTGAAAAGAGATATGAATTTCAAGGATTTTTCGGCAACGCTTCTGCTTGTACTTATAATTCCCGTTGTGTGTGACGGGAAAAATCAGCACCTTATAATGTCATGTCAGATTGGTGACGGCATGATTGCAATGGTAAACAACAGGCTTTCATGCAAGGACGCTGTAAAATTGCTTGGTGAGGCTGACGGCGGAGCATTTGCAGGTGAAACTGATTTTCTGACCTCTGAAACAATGCATAAAAAAGAAAATCTCATGGGCAGAACGAGAATTGCAAGAAGTGAAATATCCGATGTCATAATAGTTACGGACGGCGTTGCAGATGACTATTATCCCAATGCCGCACAGACTTCAAGGCTTTATACAGACCTTGCAATGAACGGAATAGTAACATTCCCCGAAAAGCATGAGGGGAGTATATTCAGTGATATTGAGAGCAGACTTCCTGAACCCGTTTCATATCCATGGGTAAATGACAACAGCATTGAAGTTCCGCTTAACTATTCAAAAACAACTGCCGAAGCCTGCAATATTGAGGTTTCAGCATTATGGGGTGAAAATCAGATTGCCGCAAAAATGTTTTCAAAGCTTGATTCAGCCGATAAAACTGTTGAGGAAAGGCTGAAAATATGGCTTGACAATTATGTTGAAAGAGGTTCATTTGATGACAGAACGCTTGTTATTTATTCTGTCGGAGGGAATGAAAAGAAATGAACAGAATTCAAAAGGCAATTCTTTCAAACGGCACTGAATTAGAATATATTGTCACTGATAATCCTCCGAGAGGAGGTATGAAGCATACATATTTCACACCCGATAAAAAATATGCTGTACAGTTCTTTAATGACAGCAGAACTGTTGAAAACCCTGTTATAAAAGAAAGAATAGAGGCGATAATAGGACGTTATAATCCTACGATTGCTGAAACAAGAGGCGGTGCCAAGGGAAATGATGAAAAGACAGCAGATTATTTTTCAAAATGTTTCTGCTGGCCGGTTGCAACGATTATATATCCGCAGTTCGGCATCGTATCCCCGACATATCCGAAAAATTTCTTTTTTGACAGCAATGCCTCCGATATTCTGAAGCTTGCAGGGAAAGATAAAAAAAGCAACTGGTTTACAAATAAAAACAGAAAATATCTCAAAAGGTCGGAGCTTGGCGATTTGCGTACAATGCTCCAGATATGTATAATGCTTTCAAGGAGTATAAGGCGTATGCATCAGGCAGGACTGGCACATTCCGACCTTTCATTCAACAATGTGCTTATTGACCCGAAAACAGGCTCATGCGTGGTAATAGATATAGATTCGCTGGTTGTACCGGGGATTTTTCCGCCGGAGGTTATCGGCACAAGGGGATATATTGCTCCCGAAGTGCTTGCAACTCTCGGAAAATCATATGATGTGCGGAAATATCCGTCAGCATATACGGATTTACATTCACTGCCCGTACTGATATATGAGTATCTGCTTTTAAGACACCCTCTCATGGGACCTAAAATATATGCCGATACAGCTGAGGAGGACGATTATCTCGGACTCGGTGAAAAAGCTACATTCATAGAAAATCCGTATGACACATCAAACCGTCCGAAAGACCTCGCAGTAACAATAAAGGATTTAGGTCCGTATCTCGAAAGGCTTTTCATAAGAGCATTCGTTGATGGTCTGCATGAACCCGATTTAAGACCTACTGCTATGGAGTGGGAAATGGGACTTGCAAAAACATGGGATTTGCTTCATTCATGCTCAAATCCGTCATGCATACAGCGATGGTTTGTACTGCATGATGAGAAAAATCCTGTATGTCCTTACTGCGGTACAAGGATTGAGGAAGATGAATTCATAAGGATTGATTTTATGAAGCAGAGCAGGGGAAATAAGGGACAATGGCTGAAAACAGGCAGTATGATTGCCGAAAATAATACTCCTCTGGGAAAATGGCATATTTTAAGCAATGTTTTCCCTGATGAAAAATCGGAAAAAACTATGCAGGCTTATATCTGTAATTATAACGGCAGATGGCTTCTGGTGAATAAAAATATACAGGGAATGATTTCACCAAAGGGAAATGCAGTTCCGGTCGGACAGGCGGTATGCCTTGAAAACGGCACTGTATTCAGATTATGCGGTGATGAAAAGGGTATGCTTGCAGAGTTTTCAATAATAAAAACATAATTGTTTATGAAGGAGGTTTAAAGTCAGATGAAGAAATTCGGATTGACGGACAAACAAGCAGAAGAATCAAAACAAAAATATGGTACGAACCGGCTCAGCGAAGTGCAGGCAGAAACATTCTGGGATAAGCTGAAAGATAATTTCGGTGACCCGATGATTAAGATACTCTGCGTTGCACTTATAATTAACATTATATTTGCAGCTATGGGCAGAGCAGAGTGGTATGAGCCGATAGGTATCGCACTTGCTGTAATTCTTGCAACATTCGTTTCAACATTCTCTGAATACAGAAATGAAAATGCATTTCAGAAGCTTCAGGAGGAAGCGTCAAGGATTACCTGCAAGGTATACAGAAACAATGAAATAAAAGAAATACC